>JAYEOD010000407.1:0-2026 GCA_034722575.1 Bacteroidota bacterium
TAAAGCAAATTCCACCTACTTCAATAATTCGTGAATTTTTAGAGGGAAGTAGTTTTGAATATGATTAGAAGGGGAAATTACTTTTCGGATTTTTAGTCATTGTATTGTTCGTTTACAATTGCATTAATAAAAATAGGTGAGGAGTTGGATTGGCATTCAGAAAAATATTATGTTAAATAGAAATCTTAATGCCTTGATATCAGGGCAAACAAATTATAAACGGATGAGAAAATCATGTTAATCATGTAAATCCTGTCTAAAAAATAAACGGATAAAACGCCCGTGACAATAAATTTTCACACCTAAGCAACATATTTTGTATGTTGCTTAGGTGTGATATTATTTAAAATCTTTTGAGTAGATATTTATATCGCATTTGGAATAGACTAGAGCTGACTATCAATCCTACAGGAAAGCCAAACCATATTCCTACTTCATTAAATCCCCACATAAATGCTGAACAATAACTAAATGGGATTGAAATAAGGAAATATGAAATAAACGTTATTATCAATGGAACTCTCGCATCGGCTAAGCCTCGTAAGGTGCCTACTAGGATTATTTGAATACCGTCGTAAAGTTGAAAAGCAGCACACACAATAAGCATTTGAGCCGCCAATTTTATTACTAAAGTGTCGTGTGTAAATAGTAGTGGTAATGAATTTCGACCTCCTATAAATAGTAATATTGAGAATATGCAATACACATACATTAAATGCATACCGGTTTTTGTGGCTCTTTTTATTCCTTCTTTGTCGTTTTCGCCTTTGTAATGACTTACACGTATTGTAGTTCCAGAGCCTAATCCTTGATAAATCATAAATCCAAGGGTGGATAAGCTAATTGCTATCTGGTGAGCCGCCATCCCTTTTTCGTTTAGCCATCCCATCATAATTGCGCATAAGCCGAATGCCGAAGCTTCTATCACTATTTGAGCTCCTAATGGAATACCAAGTTGTGTTACTTGTTTGAATTTATTCCAAGAGAATATACTTTTTCTTAAAAGGTTTGATAGAGTTTTGAATTTTTGGTTTTTAGCAAACAGAACAATAAATGCAACAGCCATAAATATTCGTGCAAGTAATGTGCCTATTCCTGCACCTATAAGTCCCATCTCGGGAGCTCCAAATTTACCGAAAATGAATATGTAGTTTCCTGCAGTGTTTACAAGATTGGCCCATAGCATGATTTTCATTGCTGTACGTGTGTCGCCTATTCCTTCGGCTATTTGTTTGTAGGCATAAAAAAGCATCATTGGTATTACAGATATTATAAGTATGCTAAGGTAATTTTGTGACATATCGATTACCGAATTAGGTTGCCCCATATATGGCATTGCAATGTATAGCCCACACAAAATAAGTGCTAAAATAATACCCATTACGAGATTTGCTAATAATCCGTTTTTGATCCAGTTAGCTACTGCTTTGCTATCTTTTTCTCCCCGGCTTTTTCCTATTAGTGGAGTTAAGGCAAATGAAAACCCCATTCCAAATATTAGTATTAGAGTAAATAAGGTGTTTGTAAAAGATGCGGCAGCAAAAGGGATTGTTCCTAATTGACCAATCATTACATTATCGATTAATCCTACTGTAATTTGTCCTGCCTGTGCAATAATTACAGGAACACTAAGTGAAAGTGTTTTTTTGTATTCACTTGAGCGTTGCTTCCAAAATTTTTTCACGTTTCTATATTTTATTTTTATGGTCATACGGAAGTCTCCATTACAAGTTTTTTCCATAAACATGGAAACTCTTGTAATAGATCGTTTCATAAGTAGAAGTATTAAATCTATATCACAACAAAGCACCTCAATATCATATTGCATTTATGCACACGATAAGTGGTATTTCGTAATTGAAATACAGATATTTTTAATAAAAAAAGTAGTAAAACGAGACCTTTTCCTCCGGCTTACATCTTTTGCTTTGTACTCTTTTCGAAACTTATGTTTCGGATTTCAAGGTGAGAAATGTTGCAAAACAAAAAACTCGATGTAAGTGAGTCGTTATATTTTTATGTTATG
>JAYEOD010000408.1:0-2012 GCA_034722575.1 Bacteroidota bacterium
GATAGTATAGGTGATATTATTTGGGACAGAATGGTTGGCACACAGGGAGGCCAATACTTTGGGAGTGGATCACCTACTACTGATGGTGGTTTAGTGGCTATTGGCTCAGTATGCGCAGGCGGTGGCGATATTACTAACTTTTATGGCGGGTACGATCCGTGGATTATAAAACTTGACAGTGATGGAGAAACCGACTGGGACTTTTCATTTGGTACTTCAGGGTTTGAATTTGGTCATCCTATTATACAAACCTCTGATGGAGGTTACCTTGCAGGCAGCTCTTCACATATAGTAGACGGTGGTAATATTGACTGTGAACCATACAATTATAACGCAGAAGCAGTATTGTTTAAATTAGATGCCAATGGAAACGAAGAGTGGTATCAATGTTATGGTGGTAGTGGCCATGATGGAATTATTCATATATTAGAATTAGAGGACGGATATATCTTTTCAGCTGTAGGAAGTTCGAATGATGGTGATCTGGAAAGTTCCGGATGGCATGGTAGTAAAGACATTTGGCTTGTAAAAACAGATTTTTCAGGTAATATTATTTGGCAAAAATGTTATGGAGGCTCTGATAATGAAGAAGCACAAAATGTTTTTCAAACCTCGGATGGAGGGTTTATTGTGTTTGGCACTACCAATTCATCAAATGGCGATGTTGTTGGCAATCCTTCAAATCCGGGACTTTCTTCAATTTGGGTATTTAAAATTAGCAGCACAGGTGAACTAATATGGCAACAATGTATTGGTAGCCATGCACCTGAAAGGGTTTATTTTGGGGTTATTAAAAAAAGCGATTATAATTATGTAGTTGCAGGCGAAATGAATTTCAGCCCCTCAGGCGATGTTAACTGTGGTAATATTTGCGGGGAAGAGACTAACTACTGGGTTTTTGAACTAACCGATACCACCACTGCAATACACAATATACCTAATGTTGCAAAGCAAATAAAAGTATATCCAAATCCCGCACAATCGTATATCACATTCGAGCTGCCACAACTGTATAATGAGTGTACATTAAATATAGTAGATGTTTACGGAAAATTGCAACTAACAACCAAACTTACAACAACCAAAACAAAAGTTGATGTAAAAACATTAAATCCGGGCGTTTATATCTACTCAATAAAAGCAAAAGGAGTAAATGTAACAGGCAGGGTTGTTAAAGTGAATTAAGACTTGAAAATTGAGAATTGAGGTCTCCTCCTTCGCTTTCGCTTCGGAGGATAAGGGAGGTTGATTGAGAATTGAATGGATAAGATAACCCATTGCAATGGATAAAAAAAATTAGTTTAATTAGTTTAATTAGATGAAAAAAAACAAATTATAAACGGATGAACCGAGCCATACTAAAACTTTTAACACACATAACAATGATTATAAAGGCGAGCTCCATCCGACCGAAATATAAAATTATAAACGGATGAAATCATGTTAATCGTGTAAATCATGTCTAAAAAATAAACGCATGAAAAAACAAATTTTACTTATTACTCTATTTTTATTTTTTTCAACTACAATTTTTGCACAATTTCAAATTGAGTGGCAACAGTGCTACGGTGGATCTGATTATGATAGGGCATATGATATTATACCATTTGGAAATGGTTATATGATTATTGGTGTCACAGAATCGTACGATGGGGATATAAATTATAATCACGGATATCAAGATTTTTGGGAAGTTGCGATAGATAGTGTCGGCAATTTTTTATGGGAAAAAACTTATGGAGGTTCTAGTAGCGAGGGTAGTCACATAGGCTTCCATGCTAACCAGAGTAACGATATATATCTTTTAGGTGCTAGCGTTTCAACAGATGGAGATATTTCAAATAACCCATATCCGGGAAGCTGTAATTTTTGGTTTGTAAAAATTGATAGTATAGGTGATATTATTTGGGACAGAATGGTTGGCACACAGGGAGGCCAATACTTTGGGAGTGGATCACCTACTACTGATGGTGGTTTAGTGGCTATTGGCTCAGTATGCGCAGGCGGTGGCG
>JAYEOD010000409.1:0-1999 GCA_034722575.1 Bacteroidota bacterium
CTTTATATTTCCCATGAAAAGCTATAACCATACATGTGCCAATATCAACAAATTTATCTTCGTTATTTAATCTATTACAAGGGCCAATAATATGAACTGATAATAGCATATTATTAATCTCTATTATTTTAGCAAAATGTGTTATCGGACATCCCAAAGGCCTGTATCTGATAATATCATTTACATATACTTTTGGGCTTGACATAGGCAAAAGAACTTCTCTGCAAGAGTGTTCTTCAGCAAGTGGTTCTAATGTAATATCGGCTTGATACGAATCAATCAGCCCTACTATTTTCTCTGTCCTATTTTTGCATGTGCCGTCATTTAAAATATCATTAATGCTTATTCTTTTTTCTTTATATTCTTCGTGCAATAAAACAGGACAATCTGAGATTGCTTTGTCTTTATTCAATAAAGCATCGGCAAATTCATCGCATCTGGAATAACCGCATTTACCACAATTATACCCTGGTAGTTTTTTTATTATATTTTTCAACATATCGTTATAATTAATTATTCACCAATGTATTCCTGAAATCCATCCATCTTTCTCAATAAACCCCTATGATGTTTTTTATTAACTCTTTTTTCTCCAACGCATAATGTACAAACAGCAAAAGGAGCATTGTGTCTTAGAGTATCATTTTCTGATGTTTCCATCTCAATTGTATTTATTTGATTTGCTAGTTCACTGGCTCCTTGCCCTGTAATTCCATTCATGTCAATAATTTTACAATCGGGATTAACTTCAAGAATTCTTTCTCTAAATATTTCACGTTCTGCTTGAGAAATCATATCACCCTTAGTAATTACAACAATATCGGCACTACTTAAAAAAGGTCCTACTTTGATTGGGTTGTTAGGACCACTTGTTGCATCAATAACACAAACACCTATGCTATTAGTTGTATAAGGAGCGCATCTGTGACACAAACCTGCTGTTTCCATTATTAGCATGTTTGATTTATTTGTTTCTGCAAAATCAATCATTTCTTCGATGTTGTAAATAGAAAAATGATCTGGGCACATATCCTTAGCCAATCCCAATAATACGGGAATATTTAATTTTGCAAATCTCTTATCGTCATCGGTATTTAAACAATCAATTTTTACCACTGATGGCTTATTTTTTTCTTTTAATAATTTTATTGTATGTATAAGTACCGATGTTTTTCCAGCACCTGGAGTTCCTGCTACAATTATTAACTTCATATTATAAATTGATTTATTTAGCTGTTTCGAAATTTAGGTTCTTTATTACTTCTCCTGCTCTAACTTTTTCTCTTAAGGCTACAATATTATTATCTATGTCGCTTAATTTTTCTGATGCGATTTTTTCTTCTATCGAGCCATAAATAATTCCTTTCATACCACCATTTTTCATAAATATCCTTTTTTGTGCTGTTAATGCTATAACAGGATCGTGTGTTACTACTAATATTATTTTTCCTTGTCCTGATAATAATTCTAAAGCTTCATGTTTTTTTATTCCTGCGTTTTCTATTTCATCAATCAAAACAATAGGAGATTTACTAATTACTGCAACATCACTAACCATTAAAGCTCTAGATTGCCCTCCACTTAATATTGTTAGATTATCATTTGGTTTTATAGGTTCGCCGGTTAATTCATTTGCGAGACTGATAACTTTACTAACATCCTTAATCGATTTTCCTCTACATTTGGCATGTAAGCGCAAAAATTCGCTCACCGACATATCTGCAAAAAAATTCATATTTTGAGACAATTGGGCAACCATTTTCATGCGTGGATTATTCCGTAATTCATAGTTTGGTATTTTTCCATTAACAAGAATTTTTCTTCCTGAAGAAGTATCTGATTGTGCTAACTGCTCAATATCTGATATCAATTGGCTTTTCCCACTTCCGGTAGGACCAACAATACCAATGATTTCGCCTTTATTAATTATAATCTTATTTATAGGTTCGCTTACTCCACATTTGTCGACACCTCCTCTAATTGTAATGTTTTCAATAAT
>JAYEOD010000410.1:0-1993 GCA_034722575.1 Bacteroidota bacterium
TTGAAGTACGGCAGGCAATTTGCATAATCCCAATCTTCTAATCCCTCTATTTGCGCCCATTTTTTATAGTCTAACTTATTACCTCTAATCCAAATCATTCCGTTAATGGCACTCGACCCGCCAAGTACTTTTCCTCTTGGCTGCTCAATTTTACGATTGTTCATATGTGGCTCTTCGTCAGAGCTGTATGCCCAGTTGTAAAAAGTTCCATTTAACAGATAACTCAGAGCTGCAGGCATATGAATTCTGAAGTCTAGTGTGTAATCTGGTCTTCCTGCCTCTAAAACTAATACATTGTTTTTCGGGTCTTTACTTAGCCTATTTGCAAGAACTGCTCCTGCAGATCCTCCTCCAATAATTATGTAATCGTATTTCATATGTTATGATGTGTTTTGTTACTATATGAAACCTTCATGCTGAAATAATTATACGCGCATGAAAAGTTTCATATCGATTTCAATTTATTAATATGGTGAAACAATATTTTCCATCTCTATATAAACTGTCTTTAATTGAGTGTATTCATCAATAGTAGCAAGACCATTTTCTTTTCCGAAACCTGATTGCTTGTAAGGTCCAAAAGGTACTTCCATTGGGTTTATATTATAGTTGTTTATCCAACACATACCGGCTTCTAAGTTGTTAGCCATATGGTGAGCACATTGTAAATCTTTTGTAAATACCCCTGCTGCTAAACCATATTCTGTGCTATTTGCTCTACGAAGAGCTTCTTCGTTTGTTTTAAAAGTTAGAATTGACATAACAGGGCCAAAAATTTCTTCTTTAACAATTCGTGCTTCATCGTTATCAACATCAAAAATTGTTGGGGTTACAAAAAATCCATCTTTGATTTTTGTTTCTTTATCATTATACGGACTACCTCCTATAATAAGTTTGGCTTCTTTTTTCCCAATTTCAATATAGTTCATCACTTTGTTGTAATGTTCTTTACTGATTAGAGCACCAATTTGAGTCTGCATATCCATCGGGTCACCAATTTTTAATTTCTGAGTTTTTTCAATTAATTTTTCTATAAACTCTTTCTTAATCGATTCTTCAACAAAAACTCTTGTTCCGTTTGAGCATATTTCGCCTTGTGTATAAAAATTTGCCATCATTGCACCTTGAACGGCTTGGTCAATGTCGGCATCTTTGCAGATTATTAGTGGTGATTTGCCTCCTAATTCTAATGTTACATGTTTTAATGAGGATGCCGAAGCTTCCATAACTTTTTTTCCGGTAGAGACTTCTCCTGTTAGTGATACTTTACGGATATCTTTATGTCCTGTAAGCATTTTTCCTACCTCTTCTTCTCCTTGCAATACATTGAATACTCCATCAGGTAATCCGGCTTCTTTTAGTGCTTCTGCTAAAATAAGTGCAGAGGAAGGTGTTAATTCGGCCGGCTTGTATATCATGCTATTCCCACAGGCTAAAGCTGGTGCGGTTTTCCAACATGCTATTTGAATTGGATAGTTCCAAGCACCTATTCCGGCACAAATTCCAAGTGGTTCTCTTCGTGTAAAGGCAAAAGAATTCCCTAAATCATAATGTTCTCCCCTAATAGTTGGGGCTATTCCACCATAATATTCTAAAGCATCAGCGCCTGTTGTAACATCTACTTCTACTGCTTCTGAAATAGGCTTCCCAGTGTCTTTAACTTCTATTTCTGCTATTTCTTGATTGCGATTTCGAAGTAATTGCGCTGCTTTCTTTAGTATTCTGCCTCGCTCGATGGCCGGTGTTTTCGACCATATTTCAAAACCTTTTTTAGCAGATGCAACAGCTCTCTCTACATCTTCTGTAGAAGCAATATCAATTTCATCGATAATTGTATTTGTTGCCGGATTGATATTAGAAAATGTTTTACCTGAAGTTGCTTTTTGCAACTTTCCATTAAAAAAAAGATGATTTTTTTTCATTTTTGATAGTGTTTTTTTTTTTTTATTTTTTCGTTTCGCTTAAATAATTGTAAATATATATATTTACAATT
>JAYEOD010000411.1:0-10155 GCA_034722575.1 Bacteroidota bacterium
AAGGTTTACCACCTTTCTCTGCCCCCAGGAAGCCTATTACGTTAGGAGCATTAGATAAATGGTGAGGAATTTCGCCTATCATAACAGCTTCAATAAGAATATAGCCAGGGAAATAATTTCTCTCCTTGCTAATTTTCTTACCGTTGCGAATTTGATACGTTTTTTCTGTAGGTATCAATATTTGCGATACATAATCATCAAGTTTTAATCGGGATACCTCACTCTCGATATACTCTTTCGCTTTCTTCTCTTTCCCGCTTACAGCTCGAAGAACGTACCACTTTTTTTCACGCTGTTCTGTCATAATTACTTTCCAATTCAAAGAATTAAACCGTTTTGTTTCTTGCCTTATGAGTTATTAAAACAATCTATAAAATTGCTGCAAAATAGTTTGAAACGAGATATCCATTGCGTAAACCACCAATGCGATAATTAAAGAAGCAATAGAAACCACTACAGCACTATTCTGCAATTCACTCCATGTAGGCCACGAAACTTTATGTAACAGCTCATTATAAGATTCCTGTATATATTTAAACGCCTTTATATTTGCCATTTTATTATAATTTAGCACGGGTGGTAGGAATCGAACCCACAACCAATGGTTTTGGAGACCACTACTCTACCAATTGAGCTACACCCGTGTTTAATAAGAACCCCCGAGGGGATTCTTATATATAAAATCAATCTTTATTGTTCAGTTACTTCAGTTACCTGACCGGCACCAACAGTACGACCACCTTCACGAATCGCAAAACTCAAACCTTTGTTCATTGCAATATCATTGATAAGCTCAACATTTATAGTCAAGTTATCTCCCGGCATAACCATCTCAATTCCTTCCGGAAGGCTAATGATACCAGTAACATCAGTCGTTCTAAAATAAAACTGAGGGCGATAGTTATCATGGAATGGAGTGTGACGTCCACCCTCTTCTTTTTTAAGGATATAAACCTCTGCCTTAAATTTACGGTGAGGATGAACACTACCCGGCTTACAAATAATCATACCTCTTTTGATATCTTTTTTATCGATACCACGAAGAAGAAGCCCTGTATTATCACCAGCTTCACCTCTATCAAGAATCTTACGGAACATCTCAACACCAGTAATTGTTGATTTAAGTTTTTCAGCACCCATACCAATAATATCAACAGGGTCACCAGTATTAACCACACCAGTTTCAATACGACCAGTAGCAACAGTACCACGACCAGTAATTGAGAAAACATCTTCAACAGGCATCAAGAAATCTTTATCTACATCACGCTCAGGAAGAGGGATCCATGCATCAACAGCATCCATCAATTCCATAATTTTATCCATCCACTTTGCTTCTTTATTCAAGCCACCTAACGCAGAACCTTGGATAATAGGAGTCTCATCGCCATCAAACTCATAGAAACCTAACAAGTCACGGATCTCCATTTCAACAAGCTCAAGAAGCTCTTCATCATCAACCATATCCACTTTATTCATGAATACAACCAATCTAGGCACACCAACCTGACGTGCTAAAAGGATATGTTCACGAGTTTGAGGCATAGGGCCATCAGTAGCAGCAACAACAAGGATTGCTCCGTCCATTTGAGCAGCACCAGTAACCATGTTCTTAACATAGTCAGCGTGACCAGGACAGTCAACATGAGCATAGTGACGAGTAGCTGTTGTGTACTCAATGTGAGCTGAATTAATAGTAATACCACGCTCTTTTTCTTCAGGAGCATTGTCAATAGATTCAAAATCTCTAATTTCCGACAATCCTTTTTCAGCAAGAACCACTGTAATAGCAGCTGTCAAAGTAGTTTTACCGTGGTCAACATGACCAATAGTACCAATATTAACATGTTCTTTACTCCTATCAAATTTTTCTTTAGCCATATCTCTTAACTTTTTAAATAGGTGTTTACAATTTATTTTCTTTTTTACCGAGCCATTGACGAGAATTGAACTCGTGACCTCTTCCTTACCAAGGAAGCGCTCTACCCCTGAGCTACAACGGCTTACAAATCATTGTGAGCGGGAAACGAGGCTCGAACTCGCCACCTACAGCTTGGAAGGCTGTCGCTCTACCAGATGAGCTACTCCCGCAAAATCAGCATGCAAATATACAACAATTCATAAACCTACAATACATTTTTATAAAAAATGTGGGGAGAGGAGGATTCGAACCTCCGAAGGCTTAGCCAACAGATTTACAGTCTGCCCCGTTTGACCGCTCTGGAATCTCCCCAATTTAATATATTTACTCATATTCAAAAGAACTGAGCCGATGAACGGATTCGAACCGCCGACCGGCTGATTACAAATCAGCTGCTCTGGCCAACTGAGCTACATCGGCTTTTTATACTGCATCAAAACAACACAGTCCCTTTTATTATTAGGGACTGCAAAAGTATGAATATGTTTTTTACTAAACAAAACTTTTTTTAAAAAAACTTATTATTTTCATAAATAACTTATTTAGAAAGTTTCTCTTTATGTTTATCGATTTGTTTTTTAAGGGCTTCTATCGCCTGATCTAAAGCCTCTTCGAATGAACTGCACTGCTTCTTAGCAAAGAGATCACTTCCTTTTATCAGCAAACGTATTTCAACAATTTTATTGTCCGGTTTCTCATTCGCATCCACTCTGAGGGTAACCTCACTACCAAGAACCTTATTATAAAAATGGGATAATTTCCCCATCTTATTATTAATAAAATCTTGTAATTTTTGATCTGCTTTAAAACTCACTGAATTAATTTGAACATTCATATCAACCTCCTTTTTTTTAAGCTTTTGGATGAGCTTGTTTATATATAGATTTTAATTTTTCTACCGTATTATGCGTATATACTTGAGTGGCAGATAAATTTGCATGCCCCAACAATTCTTTTACAGCATTAAGTTCTGCGCCATTATCAAGCATGTGCGTAGCAAAAGTATGTCGTAAAACATGAGGGCTTTTCTTTTTATTTGTAGATACTACCCCCAAATATTTTTTCACAATACGGTAAACATAATTAGGATAAAGTTTTTTACCTTTATCAGTAAGAAACAAATAAGACTCGTCTTTTTCAACATTTAAAAATCTCAACTTTTTAAGCGCTATAAATTCTTCTAAAATTATTTCCAGTTCTTTTGTGATAGGAATAATCCTTTGTTTTTTTCTCTTACCCAAAACTTTAATTGCCTGTCCACAAATATCAACATCCGATTCGTTAAGAGAGATGAGTTCAGATAATCTGATACCGGTAGAATAAAACAACAAAAGAATTGTTTTATCTCGTTTACCATAATAATCGTCAAAAAACTCCACTCTATCGAAAAGATCATTGGTTTGATTTTCGGTTAAAAAAACGGGTAAATCATGAGATACTTTAGGCAAATTCACCTTTTCAACAGGATTCACATCAATTAAACCTTCTTTTCTTAAAAATTTGTATAGTGCTTTTATCGAAGATATTTTTCTATGAATACTTTTCGCAGACAAACCTTTCTCCATAAGCGAAACGATCCAACTTCTAACAAAAGTATATTTTACTTCGTTAAAATTTGTTAATCCGTATTGATAATGAATATATTGCTGGAATTGATTCACGTCATTTTGGTACGCAATAACGCTATGGGGAGAAAGACGCTTTTGAAATTGTATGTAGTTATAAAATTTATTTTTCATTCAGATAAAAAAAAAAGAAGAAATTTTGTTTCTTCTTGTAAATATAATACAAAGAAAACTTGAAACAAAATTTCTTCTTCAAAAGATAAATAAAACAATTACAATTCCTGAATATCTCTCAGATGTTGAACATAAATCGCTTTTAATTTTTGTTCACGACGAACCATAGTTGGTTTCACATAATGTTTTCGTGAACGAAGTTCTTTAACCACGCCAGTTTTTTCATACTTACGTTTGAACTTTTTCAAAGAGCGTTCTATGCTCTCACCTTCTTTTACAGGCACAATAATCATAATAAATACTCGCCTCTCTATTTAATTAAAAAATAAATTTATTTACACGAACATAATTCGCACTGCAAAAGTAGGTATTTTCTGTAACTAATTCAAAAATAGTTAATAAAAATAAAAAAAACCGCTAAAACCCCCATTTACAAATGGTCACTAAATTACAATACCTGCCTTTATAATACCCGCCTCCATAATTCTATAATATAATAATACCAATTGAAGATCAAAAAGCTCAAAAAACACCATGATACATACATATCGCAGAATAAAAATATTTTGCTACAGCAATAAAAATATATTACTTTAGCAATAAATTGAATATATACACAAATATTCTAGAACCTGAAAAAGTTTTTATTAATAAAACAAGTCGTAATTAAGGCTTAAATACACACGGATGATTAATATAAAATGGCAACTTCCATCCGACAAGTAAAAAACAAATTATAAACGAATGAAAAAGATACTCCTTACAACCGGAATCGTACTGTTTTCTTTATTACTATTCTCTCAATCTTCGACCACCAGTTCAAGAATTGGAAGAAATTATAACTCCAACGGATGGTCTATGCAATTAGCCTTTGGTCCAAATATAGCATTCACAGACATTAAACAATACGACTATTACCCTGTAACGAACTACAATAACGAATGGCGTTTTGCTACATCATTAACAATACAAAGAGATTTTGGAGATATTTTTAGTTTAAGGGGACAATTACTTTACGGCAAGTTAGCTGGTACAAAAAGGGTTACCAATAGATATTTTGAAGCAGACCTATTTGACTACAGCTTACAAACAACAATAAATTTCAATAATCTATTTAGAAGCACTAACCAAAACAGTCCATTAAATATATATGGTATTGCCGGAATCGGACTGTCGAATTGGAAGACAAAACTTAAAAACTTAAATGACGACAATATTATTGGAGGAAATGGTTCTGCTAATGTTGGGATGTTAAAGATGACTACGGAAGCATTTATTCCTTTAGGAGTAGGGATATCATACCGTATATCTGACAAAATAGACCTCAATGCTGAAAGCACTATGAGGATAACAAATTCTGATTTGCTAGATGCTACAGATAGCGGTTCTAAATTCGACATGTACTCATACACTTCGTTAGGTATAACATATAAACTAGGAAAAAGAAACTACAGAAAAACAACCACTCGCAGAAAAGATGCTACACCACAAAAACACACTATAGACATACAAAAGAAAGAGATTAAAATAAAAAAAAATAAAAACCGACTGTACAAGAATTTTATAAAAAAGGCATAAAAAAGGATTCACACTTTAAAGTTACAATCAACAATCAGATACCAAAAGTAATTAATACCGATAAATCATATATAGTAAGAACAAGCATTAACAAGGGTGATATTTCCGGACCGGTTACTTTCAGACAAATATTCCCTGCAGGTTTCTATATTGAGCCATTAGCAAAATCGGGTGGAGATTTTACTTTCGCAGGACAAATTCTAACTGTCAACTGGGAAGAGGCTCCTGAGGCAAGAAAGATAGCTATTGCATATAAAATTACTGCAAAAAATATTAACAGTGACACCTATCCTGTTTCCGGAATATTCTCATATATACAAAATGGTGTTTCAGAACTTATTCCGTTTAAAAATACCATCGAGGTTATAAACAAAACAAGAAAGGAATATACTCCGCAGCAGATAAAACCGAAAGTTGAATATCGTGTACAGATACGTGCAAAATATCGCAGGAAATACAATATAGAATTGCTAAAGTCAAACTACAATATCTCTGAAAGAATTAATGAAGACTATCACAATGGATACTATATCTATACCGTAGGTTCATTTAACACTTACGATCAGGCTAACGCTAAGAAAAAATCGCTGAAAAGAGATGGAATTATTGATGCTTTTGTTGTTGTATTTAAAAACCAGAAAAGATTAAATAAATTAAGTGATTTATAGATCATATTTGTAAAAAAACGAATAAAAAAAAAGGCTGTTTTATCAAACAGCCTTTTTTTGTTTCTAATTTATATCAAAATGATCGATAAAAAAAATCGAATCATTTTTTTATCGATCATTTTAACACGTATTAGGTATTAATTATTTTAAATGTTCGTTCAAAAAATTAGTCATCTTAGTATATAAATGATAACGAGTATTAGCACCATAAATACCATGATTTCTATTATTATAAATAAACATATCGAACTGTTTATTGGCCTGGACTAATTTCTCAGCAAATTCCATAGTATTCTGAACATGCACATTATCATCGGCAGAGCCATGAATCAACAACAGATCACCCTGCAACTGATCGGCAAAATTCATTGGTGAGTTATTATTATACCCTTCAGGATTTTCTTGCGGAGTACGCATAAATCTTTCGGTATAAATATTATCATAATAACGATAATTGGTAACCGGTGCCACAGCAATACCCGCTTTAAAAATACCGTCACCTTTAGTCATACAAAGAGTTGTCATAAATCCACCATAGCTCCATCCCCAGATAGCCATATTATCTTTATCAACATACGGCAGCTTAGAGAGATACTTTGCGGCTTCTATTTGGTCGATAGTCTCATAATGTCCTAATTGCAGATAAGTCATTTTACGAAATTCCTCACCACGTGCACCAGTACCACGACCATCAACACAAACAACAATATATCCTTCTTGAGCTAAATAATTATACCAATCAAAACTCCAACTATCTTTAACACTTTGCGAATTAGGCCCGCTATACTGTGTCATAACAACCGGGTATTGTACATTTTCATCAAATCCCACAGGTTTAACCATATAACCATTCAGCTCAACATTTTCGGATGTAGTAAATGTAAAAAACTCTTTCAACGAATAATCAAGTTTTTCTATCTTTTCAACAAACGCTGCATTATCCTCTAACACTCTAATAAGCTTTCCATTTTTATTATGCAGACTAATAAACGTAGGAGTTTTAGCATTAGAGAAATAGTTTACATAATACTTAAATCCTTTACTAAAATGAGCAGTGTTAGTACCTACTTTTTCAGAATATTTTTTTAAGTCTTTTCCGTTTATTTTAACAGAATAGACCTCTCTTTGCATAGGAGATTGTTTTGCTGCTTGGAAATAAACCATTTTTTTTCTCTCATCAAATCCAAGATAATCTGTAACATCATACTCTCCTTTAGTTAGGTTTCGGACAATATCTCCTTTTAAATCCATCAAATAGATATGATTCCATCCGTCCATTTCACTTGTAAGAACAAAATGTTTTCCATCGCTCAAAAAAGTAAGGTCATCAAAATTACCTTCATCTATATAATATTTATTCTCTTCAGTATAAATCACTTTCGATTCACCATTATCAGGATCAGCAAAAATCAAGTCGAACTTATTTTGCAAACGATTTAATCTAAATATTGACAAGACATCTGTATCTTGAGTCCAACGAATTCTAGGAATATATTGGTCTGTCTCCTCTCCTACATTCATCTCAACAGTTTCGGTATTTTCGAGGTTGTAAACATGTACCGAAACAATTGAATTATCATCACCTGCTTTTGGATATTTCCAATGACGATTTTCGGGATACAATATATTATCTTTTAATAAAGGAGCCATACCTGCATACATAGTCATATTAAACTCTTTTACTCTTGATTCATCGAATTTAATATATGCTATTTTCTTACCATCAGGAGACCAATGGAAAGCTTGACTAAATTCAAATTCCTCTTCATAAACCCAATCAGGTGCACCATTAATAATATGATTAAACTTACCATCGAAAGTAATTTGCTTCTCTTCATCGGTATTTAGATCAACAAAAAAGATATTGTTTTTTCTTACAAAAGCAATTTTATTATCCTTAGGAGAAAATGTAGCCAACTGCTGCTTACCATTATCCGAAAGCCTAACCACTTTCTTTGATTCGATAGTAATAACAAAATAATCAGCAATAAAAGAACGGCGATAGATATTCTCGCGATTAGTATATACTAATATTTTACTTTCGTCGGCATTAAAAGTATAACCACTTATTCGTGTTAAACCATCAATACCCAACTCGTCAACATCAACAATTACTGCCACCTGCTCTCCAGATACGTAACTATATTTAACAATTTTTTTTCCTTTTTCGAGAGTAGAATAATGTACTCCATCATCCATAGAGGTTAAACCTCGCACCGATTTAGGGAAATACTTATAATTTTTCCATAAATCAGCCAGTGTGATTTTCTCATTTTTTTGAGCCTGAACTATTAGTGTAAAAAACGTTAGCATCAACAATACTAACTGTTTAGCAACTTTTGATTTTATCATAATTTTTATGCTATTAAATTATTATTAGAATCCATAAAAATAGTAAAACCTAAGGAATGATATAACACATACAGTAATTTATAAATAAACTAATCAAGATAAAACATAATAGCAAATAAACATCAAAATGCGCTGTTAAATATTCGTGATGTTATATGTAATAACAAAAACATATCAAAATGAGTGCTAAAAATCATTTTAACACCTATTTGTTATAATTAGTGTTAGAATCAGAAAAATCGCTTTTAAACTTTTAAAATTTTCGCTCTATATTTGTCGTCCAAAGCAGCTTTATTTCGTTTAGAGTTCTTTGATATTTTGGTTGGTTTTTCCCAATCAATAAGGGCAAGTGCAATTTTAGTTATTACATTAAATTTGCCCTGATATCAAGGCATTAAGATTTCTATTTAACATAATATTTTTCTTTGTTGTCCTTTTGCCTTGACGCAAAAGAACGCAAAAGTCAAGGCTTACATAAAAATATTATTCTTCTCTTTGCAATGCCTAAGTTCGGCCGGGTGATCTTCGAACAAGTTCTCAGCTTCCCGGTCTCTCTAAGGCATCGCTTTGAGCTGAATAACATTTTTCTGAATGCCAATCCTACTCATTACTTATTTTCATCTCAGACTTTCAGCCTGATCTACCACTCTATTTTTTATCAGTTGTATGGAAGTCGCCATTTTTATTATTATCCGTACATTAAAGTTTTGAATATGGGTTTTTTTCATCTAAAAAATAGTAATGATTACCCTTGTTTGTACGTCTTGGATCTATCATCTCATTAAAACTACTCACAAACAGACTATTACAATTATTGTTACTTTAAAAATTCGACATTTTTTTTGTCAAATTAATAATATCTTTCTTTGATAAAGACACAAAAAATAACATTAACAAACTAATATCAACGGGTTAAACGACGATTTTTAAAGACGATTTCCCCAGTGTTAGAACTAAGAAAGCCGAAAAATTTTTTGGGATTATCTAAAGAATTATATAGTAGAACGCCATATTTTTTTTCTATCTTTATAGAATAATGATAAAACCACCGGAATATGCAAAAGTTAGTTTTATGCTTAAGCAACAGCGATTTCTGTAACAGAATCAAAGAAATGAATTATCGAGTATTTACAACAATGCAAGAGATTGATAACGAAAAACCGGAAATTATTTTTTGTGATAACAGACAATATATAAAAAATAAAACATTGTTATCAGAGATTTTAAACACTACTCCGGGAATAATCATCAACGAAGATAAAGAGAAACCTTTTAACATTTTTATTTCTCAAATATCGCATAAAGCGTATATTTTAACGATTAAGAACACCATTAGATGGACTTGTGAAAAATTTTCTTTACTAAAAAAGATAAAAGAGCTAAGCCAAACCGACCCAAATAGTTTTGCTAATATAATGTCGAAAATGAGTCATCGCATACGCACTCCATTAAATGGGATTATAGGGATGACAGAACTTATAGCAGAATCAGAATTATCGGGAAGCCAAGAAGCATACATCGAAACTATAAAAGAGAGTAGTCAGGAATTAATGAAATTAATGAATGATATATTAGAATACTCTAACCTAATTGAAAAAAATGTCAAAGTAAGAAACAATTCGTTCAATTTATTCAATTGTATTGAAGAGAGTATAGATACTGCGATTGGTGATATTTTTGATAAACAGATAAATCTTTCATATTTTCTCTCACCTAATTTACCCTATTATATATTTAGCGACGAAGACAAAATTAAAAATGCGTTAAATATTATAATTACATATCTAATAAAAAATTCTAAACGAGGTGATTTAACATTAAAAATTATACCCGATGAAACGGGTCACATTCAATATTCTAACACACACAATAATAATTATAATGGAGACTCCCTTCC
>JAYEOD010000412.1:0-1984 GCA_034722575.1 Bacteroidota bacterium
TTAAGTTTGTTCGATTTAAAAGGAAATTGTATCACAAATATTATTAACGATTCGTTTTATAGTAAAGGAAAGCATAAGATGGTATGGAATAGTTTTGTTAGTGAAAATAGAGTTCCTAGCGGTTGTTATATTCTTACTCTTACAGTAGATGATAAAGTTGTCTCGTCTAAAAAAATAGTTAAAAAATATTGATAATCTAAGTGTATTGTAATAGAAGATTGTTGTAGCGATGCCCATTAGGCATCGCTACAATTTAATCTATTTCAAATAAAGTTTTTCATAGTCTTTATCAAACCAAATATTCATTAGTATTTTAAAATCGTTGTAATCAGCAGGACGAATCACCCGCTTGTTTATTTTCAAACTCTTTTTAACAGTAACATGGTTGCCTTTGTTGACAACTTTTACAGAAACTGTACCTATATCGAAACTCTGTTTTTTATTAATATCAATATTTATACACTTAACACCGGCAACATCTATTTTTAAATTATAACTCTCG
The DNA here is from genome assembly GCA_034722575.1 of Bacteroidota bacterium. Taxonomy (GTDB): domain Bacteria; phylum Bacteroidota; class Bacteroidia; order Bacteroidales; family JAIPAH01; genus JAIPAH01. The sequence goes on from JAYEOD010000412.1 coordinate 503, forward strand.
TTGATATCTTTATTTAAAAGTAGTGGTGTAGTGCTTGTTATAATACCTCCTGCTACTGTTGGTAACAAAAATGTTTTTAAATCACCTTCGGTATTAAAGGTGTAATCATCGTTTTTTAAATCATAAGATATTTTTGTAACATCCATCGAAAGAGACTCTATCTTACTTGTATTAATATGGCCAGCCATATTTTTAACTAAACTTTTAGCAGCTTTTTCGCTCTCGGCAAGTTTTAAATAAGGATTTGCATTACCGGATAATTTTAGGCTTACCTCTCCTAAAATGTTTTTCCCTACCTCAATTTTTCCCGAAAATTTTATTTCTGAAGATGCCGGCAGTTTATCCGAAACTAATTTGCCTTTTGATAATGAAACTACATTTACATCCGAAAGAGAATAAAGTAAATTCTGACTGTTTTTGTGGGTTGGGTTAATATATAATGGCTTGTAATCTTTAATCTCCACACGAACTAAAATTTGCCCCGCTTTTAATATTGGTAATCCTTGTTTTGGATATACTAAAATTGGTTCGGCGTATATTCCTGCTTCACGAATCATTGCAGCGCATAAAAAGGCTTTTTCTGTGTTTGTTGCAATATTACTTGCGTAGATGTTTTGGATAGAGCGTAACTCTTTTCCAATATACTGTTGACTTAAATGTGAGTTGTCTATCTCTGAAATCACAAAACTCTGAATATCTAGCACTTTATTGATATCATTTTTAGCCTCTTTTGTTATCTCTGTTACTTTTTTACACAGAGTTTTTGGGAGCTTATAAGAGTAGTCCGCAATACTTAACTCTCCTTTTATAGCTGCTGATAACTCTTTGTTTTTTTGAACTAGTAAAAGAGGTTCCGATTTATGATCTACAGCTCCTTCGTATGGAGTTGGCGTAATGCTTTTGAATAACCAACGATACTCGACTCCTTTTTTGCTCTCTTTTATTTCGGGTGCGGTACGAAGGTTTAGCATCTTATAATTAAGACCGTATCCTTTAGGAGTTTTAATAATTATCTCCATATTTTTTATTGGAGAGTTCTTTTTAATATTATCTGTAAAAGAAAAATTATCTACAAAACCTTTTTTTGTCGAAACTGTATAGTCAAGATAAATTGTTGCTCCCGGTTCAATGCCTGTATGTGTTATAACCATTTCGCGAAGGTGGTTGTAAGCAGGAAAATCTTTTGCCTGACGTGGAAGAACCAAATTAAAAGCATTTTGAGGAGTGGTGATTTTTTTACCGCTCTTCATTATTGTATATGATGAGTTGATTTTTAAATCCTGATATTCTGGATTATAAACAACAAAAGTTTCACCGTAAAGACGATTAAAAGCAAAAAGTGTGTTTAACTCTAACTCCTTGTAATAACGGAAATCATAGCTGCCGTCTTCGTGAATAGTATATTCTTTTACTATCTTATGGAAAACCGCATCAGGTGTTTTTTCGGCAAATACTCCTATTACCAAAAGCACAAAAAATAGT
>JAYEOD010000413.1:0-10072 GCA_034722575.1 Bacteroidota bacterium
TAAAATTTGAATTTGATGATATTCAAGAGCGAAAAGTACGCTTGACGATTCACTCTTCCAGATTGGCTGATGCTGTTTTGTCAAAAGATAGCGAGAAGTTATACTATATAGCTAAATTTGATAAAGATTATAATTTATGGAGTACAACACTGCGTACTAAAGAGACAAAAAAATTAATGACAATTGGTGCTTCTGCCGGTAGTTTGCAGTGGGATAAAGAGATGAAACACTTGTTCCTTTTAACTAAAGGGAATATTTATAAAGTCGATTTAAAGGCTAAGAAAAAGGAGCCTATTGATATTACTGGCGAAATGATTTTAGATGTTGCAGCAGAACGTGAGTGTATGTTTGAGCATGTATGGAAGAGAACAAAATCGATGTTCTATATTTCAAACTATCATGGAATTGATTGGGATGCTATGAAAGAAAATTATCAGCCTAAGCTTGAGTCGGTGGGTGATGATTTTGAATTTGCTGAATTGTTATCTGAAATGTTAGGCGAACTTAATGTCTCTCACTGTGGTGCACGTTATTACGGAAGTATGTCGGGAGGTGATAAAACTGCTTCTTTGGGAATATTTATAGATTATGATTTTGAAGGTGATGGGATTAAAATTGCTGAAGTAATTAATAATGGACCTCTAGATAAAAAGCATTTAAGTGCTGCTGCCGGAATGATTATTACCGATATTGATGGTGAAAAAATTGGCCGTAATGTAGATATAGCTAAATATCTTAACAGAAAAGCCGGCAAATATATTCTACTTAATATTTACGATCCTAAAGAAAAAACAGATAAGGATATTACTATTAAACCAATATCATTAGGCGCAAGAAGAGTATTATTATATAAGCGTTGGGTTAAACAAAACGAAAAGATAGTTGAAAAATTAAGTGATGGAACTCTTGGTTATGTTCATATACCCGGTATGAATGATGGTAAATATCGAGATACTTATGATAAAGCAATGGGTAAGTATTTTGATAAAAAAGGTATTATTATTGATACTCGTTTTAATGGAGGAGGTGACCTTGTTGGCGATTTAACAATGTTTTTGACCGGTGATCGTTTTATGGAGTATGCTGTCGAAGATAGAGTTCTGGGAGTTGAACCAAGTTATAGATGGACTAAGCCTAGTGTATTAATGGTTAATGAGGCTAATTATAGTGATGGACATTGTTTTGCCTGTGCATATCAAGATCTTGGCATTGGAAAAATAATCGGTATGCCGGTTCCCGGTACTTGTAGCTTTGCAGGATGGGAAATGTTGCAAAATGGAAATGTGCTTTGGGGTTCAGTACCTATTAGTGCAAAAAATAAAAAAGGTGAATGGCTCGAAAACAATCAAACTGTACCGGAAATTCAAATTAAAAATATGCCTGGTAAAATAGATAAAGGAATAGATCAGCAGCTACTTAAAGCAATAGAAGATTTAATGAAAACAGTAGAAAAATAGCATTATATCTTAAGTTATAATGCTATATAATCCACACCAAATTTTTTAAAATTTAGTGTGGATTTTTTTTTGCCTTAAATCCACAGGTGTCGGTAATACCAAATACGTGTGTATTATTATAACCGATCGGTGCAATAATACTGATTCTTTGATACTAAAAATAGCTGTCATAACTGTTAGTATTACATCACAGATGCTCTGCGATATAATACCAACTGTGTGTGATACCCTATTGACCGTCTGTGACGCCAATAGTATCAGAAAACCGGGTTTTTTACAAATTTAAATCGTTTATTATTTCGTTTATCCTGTTGTCTAATTCCCTTTTTTTCTTTTCAAAATTCGAAGTGTTTTCGAGAGTGTCGTTTACACTGAAATAGAATTTTATTTTAGGCTCTGTGCCCGATGGACGCATTGTTATTTTAGTGCCATCTTGTGTAAAGAGTTGTAGTACATTCGATTTAGGAAACTCCATTTTTTCTGTTGTGTTGTTGACTAAATCAATATTCTCTTGCGAGAGATAATCTTTAATGCAGATTATTTTCGATTTGTTTATAGTAACAGGTGGATTGGTTCTATAATTTTTCATCATCTCCTGAATCTCTTTAGCACCTTTTTTACCATCGCGTTTTATCGATATTAAATGTTCGCGATAGAAACCGAATTGAGTATAAATTTCAGGAAGCAATTGATACATTGTTTTTCCGTTTTCGGCTGCCCAAGCGGCTGCTTCAGCAATCATACAGCACGAAATAACAGCATCTTTATCTCTAACAAAATCGCCAATTAAATATCCATAACTCTCTTCTCCGCCACCTATAAAGGTTTTTATTCCTTCGTGTTTTCTAATTAACTCGGCAATAAATTTGAATCCTGTTAAAGTATCGTATAAAGGAACGTTAAAACTCTCTGCCATTTTTGTCAGCAGTTCTGTGGTAACAATTGTTTTTCCGATATACTCTTTTCCTTGTATTTTGTTATTCTCTTTCCATTTTGTTAAAAGATAATAGATAAGGATTGATGCAGTTTGATTACCATTAAGTAGTTCAAATTCGTTATTGTTGTTTTTAACAGCAATTCCCACTCTGTCGCCATCAGGATCTGTTGCCATAACAAGAGAAGCATTTACTTCGGTGGCTTTTTTTATAGCCATAGTTAAAGCCTCAGGCTCTTCGGGGTTTGGAGATATTACTGTAGGGAAATTACCATCATTAATATCTTGTTCGGGGATATTGTAAATACTGGTGAAACCGAATTTTTTTAGTGCATCAGGCACTGTTTTTACTCCGGTGCCATGAATTGGGGTGTAAACAATTTTTAAATCTTTCTGTTTCTCAATTATGTCGGGAGATAATGAAAGACTTTTTAATTTTTCGAGATAAGCATCATCAATCTCTTTTCCAATTAACGAAATAAGCTCTTTTTTACTGTTAAAGTTAACATCGTTAACAGTAGTTTTTTTTACCTCTTCAATAATATTAATATCGTGAGGATTAACAATTTGTCCACCGTCATTCCAATATACCTTGTAACCATTATACTCTTTTGGATTGTGCGATGCGGTAATCATAATACCACTTTTGCATCCTAAATAACGAATAGCAAACGAGAGCTCAGGAGTAGCGCGTAGAGCATCAAAAAGAAAAACTTTTATTCCATTGGCAGAGAGCACATCGGAAGTGATTTGGGCAAAGTATGTGTTTTTTATTCTGTTATCGTAGGCAATAGCCAAAGAAATTTCTTCGTTAGGATAAGTGGCAATAAGATAATTAGCTAATCCTTGTGTTGCCATTCCAACAGTATATTTATTCATCCTGTTAGATCCAACACCCATGATACCACGTAATCCACCTGTCCCAAATTCTAAATCGCGATAAAAAGCATTTGTTAGCTCTTCTTCGTCATTATCTATTATATTTTGTACTTGTTTTTTAGTCTCTTCATCGAAGTTCCCTTCAAGCCAATGTTTAGCATTGTCGAGTATATATTTTTCTACTGCCATGATTTTTTTTATTTTTTTCTGTTGTGATTAGCGTTTTGCACGTAGTTATTAAATTATTCTTACGGATGAAAATTTATTGAAAGCCCACTAAATAACCGCTAAATTAATTTGTTATTTCTCAAAGTTAGAGAGACATTTTATAAGGCTCTCTTTCCAATGAGGTATCTCTATTTTTAATCTGTTTTTTATTTTTGTTTTATTAAGAACGCTATACTGCGGGCGTGCTGCCGGTAAAGGATATTGAAATGTTTCAATTGGATGAATTTTGCATTTAATATTGTTGAGGTTCATTATTTCCACAGCAAAATCGTACCAACTGCAAACTCCCTCGTTTGTATAATGATAAATTTCGGGTTTGTCAGTGTCTATTTCAGCTAATAATATTGCCGCTTCAGCCAAATCTTGAGCGTAAGTAGGGGAGCCTATTTGATCGAAAATAATATTTAACTCTTCTTTCGATTCTCCAAGACGCATCATTGTGTTTAGAAAATTATTTCCGTGTTCGGAATATAACCATGCAGTGCGAATTATAGCTGCATTACCTCCTGTGTTAAGAATAGCATTTTCGCCGGATAATTTTGTTCTCCCGTATGCCGATTGAGGATCTACATTATCTTCTTCTTTGTAAGGAAGATAATGGTGCCCGCTAAAAACATAGTCTGTCGAGATGTGGATTAATCGCGCATTATTCTCTTGTGCAGCTTCTGCTAAATTATTTACGGCTGTAGCATTAATTTTTTCTGCCATGTCATAATCTTCTTCAGCTTTATCTACCGCAGTATATGCAGCACAATTAATTATTGCTTGTATATTATATTTTGAAATATAAGTATTAATTGCCGATTTAGACGTGATGTCTAGCTCAGCAACATCCGTAAAGAAAAAATTATGCTGTATAAATTTTTTACTTAATTTCTTTATTTGTAGTCCAAGCTGTCCTTTCGCGCCTGTAATTAAGATGTTCATTATTATCTCTGTTTTTCAGTAAGTTATCAAAATATTTAATTGTGTATTTCAGACCCTCTTCTAATTCTATTTTAGGCTCCCAATTAAGATGTTTTTTTGCTAATGTAATATCCGGGCGACGCTGCATAGGATCGTCGTTAGGTAACGGCTTGGTAATAATTTTTGATTTAGTACCTGTTAATTCAATTACCCTTTGAGCTAGCTGCTTTATAGTAAATTCGTTAGGGTTTCCAACGTTTATAGGGCCGGTAATGTCATCGTCGGTTTCCATCATTTTAATAAAGCCATCAATCAAATCGTCAACATACTGGAAACTACGGGTTTGCTCTCCGTCTCCGTAAATAGTGATATCGTCTCCATTAAGAGCTTGTACAATAAAGTTAGATACTACACGACCGTCACCGGGATGCATATTTGGTCCGTAAGTATTAAAAATTCTTACCAGTTTAATTTTTACATTATTTTGGTGATGGTAATCCATAAACAGAGTTTCAGCAGCTCTTTTGCCTTCGTCATAACACGATCTGATACCGATAGGATTTACATGACCCCAATAGCTCTCTTTTTGCGGATGCACTTCCGGGTCTCCATAAACTTCGCTAGTAGAGGCTTGTAGTATTTTTGCATTAACACGTTTTGCTAACCCTAACATATTAATAGCTCCCATTACCGATGTTTTAATAGTTTTTATAGGGTTGTATTGATAATGGATTGGAGATGCCGGACAGGCTAAATTATATATTTCGTCCACCTCTACAAAAAATGGCATCGTTACATCATGACGAACTAACTCGAAATGAGGATTATCCATAAGATGGATAATATTGTCTTTATTCCCCGTAAAAAAATTATCCATGCAAATAACCTCGTGGCCGTCGTTTATTAATCGTTCGCATAGGTGTGAGCCAATAAAACCTGCTCCTCCTGTTACTAGTATTCGTTTTCTCATTATTATGATATTTTACAGATGCCGTTATATTAAATGAATTTTGGAAGTGCTTTTCAATAAAACCCTTCCAAAATTCATTTTTTTATTAAAATACTGTTAGCACAGTATAAAATTATTTTTCAGTATTAATTCCTAAGCAATGGTAGTCAAATCCCATCTCTTTCATGTCGTTTCTGTCATATACATTTCTTCCGTCGAAAATAACTTTTCGTTTCATTAATTTTTTAATGATGTTAAAGTTAGGGAATTTAAATTCAGACCATTCGGTGACTAATAACATTGCGTCGGCATCAATAAGGGTTTCGTATTGATCGTCGGTATAAGTAACCTTATCTCCAATTCTTCTTTTCGACTCTTCTATAGAAACAGGGTCGTATGCTATTACTTCTGCTCCGGCTTTTGTTAGTAAGTCGATAAGAATTAAAGATGGTGCTTCACGCATGTCGTCTGTTTTAGGTTTAAAAGAGAGTCCCCACATAGCAATTTTTTTGCCTTCAAGTTTACCATTGTAATACTTCATCAATTTATTGAAGAGGATAGATTTTTGATCTTCGTTTACTGCTTCAACAGCTTGTAATATTCTTAAATCGTAATCGTTTTGTGCCGCAGTTTTAATAATTGCTTTAACATCTTTAGGGAAGCATGATCCACCATAACCAATACCCGGATAAATAAAATATGGTCCAATACGTTTGTCAGAGCCAATACCTTTTCTAACCATATTTACGTCAGCACCAATAATTTCACATAGATTAGCAATGTCGTTTATAAAACTAATTTTTGTGGCAAGCATTGCATTAGCAGCATATTTCGTCATCTCAGCAGATGGTATATTCATAAAAATAACCGGGTGACCATTCATTGTAAAAGGTTTGTAGAGCCTCTTCATAATGTCTTCAGCTTTTTGTGACTCTACTCCAACAACAATTCTGTCAGGACGAAGAAAATCATCTACTGCTGCTCCCTCTTTTAAAAATTCAGGATTTGATGCAACATCAAAAGAAAGATCTAAACCTCTTTTGTCTAACTCTTCTTGTATAGCTGTTTTTACTTTTTCTGCTGTTCCTACAGGTACAGTGCTTTTTGTAACTATAAGAATATATTTTGTCATCTTTTTCCCTACTTCACGCGCTACATCAAGTACATACTTTAAGTCGGCACTACCGTCTTCGTCGGGAGGTGTTCCTACTGCACTAAAAATCACTTCAGCATCTTCAATGGTTTCTGATAGCTCTGTTGTAAAGTTTAAACGGTTTTTTTCTATATTTTTTTTTACCATATCTTCCAATCCCGGTTCGTAGATTGGAATAATGCCATTTTTAAGATCCTCAATTTTTTTCTTGTCAATATCAACACAAGTTACCTCAAGACCTACGCTAGCAAAACATGCTCCTGTTACAAGTCCCACATAGCCAGTTCCTACAACTGAAATTTTCATAGTTAAAGTATTTTTTTTATTATGTTTTTTAAATTTACTAGTGCAAGATAGGGAATATCGTGAATATGTGAAAAGAAAAAAGAAAAATAGTGGGTAATTATAAAAAAAACAAAAAAAACCTGTTTAGTTTTGAACAACTAAACAGGTTATAGAGTGATCCCGCTGAGGCTCGAACTCAGGACCCACGCCTTAAAAGGGCGTTGCTCTACCAACTGAGCTACGGAATCGAAAAAAATATATCAAATAACTTATTTTGTAAAATAAGTAGTGATCCCGCTGAGGCTCGAACTCAGGACCCACGCCTTAAAAGGGCGTTGCTCTACCAACTGAGCTACGGAATCGAAAAAAATATATCAAATAACTTACTTTGTAAAATAAGTAGTGATCCCGCTGAGGCTCGAACTCAGGACCCACGCCTTAAAAGGGCGTTGCTCTACCAACTGAGCTACGGAATCATTTTCTTTAGCGGATGCAAAAGTAAAATCTTTATATTTATTTTCCTAACATAGAAATGAATAATTTTAATCTTTGTTTTTATTGTGTTGATATTCAATTTTTTTTACATAAAATTTTTATAAAATTCCTTTTCCTTGTCGTACGATTTCCAATTCACCTTGTGTGGTATCAATAATTGTTGAAGGTTCGTTTCCGCCAATTCCGCCATCAACAACTATATCAACAATGTTTCTGTATTTTTCGTATAATAGTTCAGGATTGCTGGTGTATTCTATAATATCATCATCATCGTGTATTGATGTTGTAAGTAATGGTCTTCCTAGTTCTTTAACTATTGCGGCAGTGATTCCGTTATCAGGAATCCGTACACCTACAGTTTTTTTCTTTTTCCGGAAAATTTTCGGGTTATTATTATTTGCTTCTAATAAAAAAGTAAAAGGTCCCGGAAGATGATTTTTCATCGCTTTGAATACGTAGTTATCAATCGGTTTTGTGTATTCTGCAGCTTGACTGATGTTTTCAAAAATTAATGAGAAATCTAGCTTGTCTTTTTTTGAGCCTTTTAGCCTTACTATTCTATCGGCTGCTTTTGGTTTGTCTATAGCGCATCCAAAAGCATATACAGTGTCGGTAGGGTATATTATTATACCGTTGTTTTCTAACTTGTTAACAATGTCTTTAATGTAATCCTCTCGCGGATTTTCAGGATAAAGTTTGATAATCATTTTGTGCTTGAAATTTATCTGTGTTAAAGTAACAAATATAAGAAGAAAAAGTGGGATAAAAGCAGGAATAAAAAAATATCGGGTAAGCTACTTGTATCGCACTGCTCAACCACCTACCCTTGCTACCTTCCGGTCCTGGGGGATTTGGCAGGAGCTAGTCGTACAAGACTTACCCGACGCTGCAAAAGTATAAAACTTTATTTAACACACAAAATTAACTTTGATTTTTTCAAAAAAAATCGTCCTAGGTTTACTATATTTGCTCGAGTAATAAATGATTTTTTAACTAAATACTTTTTAAAATGACTGAAAGAAAGACTTCTATGGCGAAAAGTGCTTTAAACTACTCGTTGGTGACGGGTGCAGTAATTATTATTTTTTCTTTGTTGCTTTATGTTTTGAATATTAATGTATATGAAAATGATATTCTCGGATATGTTAGTTATGCAATATTGATAATAGGTATGATTATCGGTTCTAAATCTTTTAGAGATAATGAATTAGATGGATTTGCTTCCTATGGACAGGCATATGGTTCAGGCATATTGATAGTGTTTTTTACAGCAGTATTGGTTTCTGTTTATACTTATCTGTTTTATGGGTTTATTTATCCCGAAGGTTTAGATGAGATGTTAAGAGTGTCAGAAGAAAAAATGTATCAAAAAGGTCTAGAAGGAGAGCAGTTGGATGCGGCTTTGGCAATAACTAAAAAGTTTATGAATCCTGTACTGTTGTCTGTTTCTGTATTTTTTGGTTATCTGGTATGGGGAGCGATTATCTCTGTAGTAATATCATTTTTTATAAAAAAAGAACCAAAATAAAAATTAAATTCTATTAATGAATCTTACAATAGTAGTGCCTCTGTTAAATGAGGAAGAGTCGATTACAGAATTATCGAGTTGGATAAAAACAGTATGCAATAATAACAATTTGTTGTATGAGTTATTATTTATTGATGACGGTAGTAGTGATAGTTCGTGGAGGGTAATAGAAAAATTGATTAAGGAGGATTCCTCGGTAAAAGCTTTAAAATTCCGTCGTAATTATGGAAAATCGGCAGCGCTGCACGAAGGGTTTGCTGTTGCAAATGGTGATGTTGTAATTACTATGGATGCTGATTTACAGGATAGTCCGGAAGAAATTCCCGCTCTTTATAAAATGATTGTTGAGGAGGGAAATGATATTGTCTCCGGATGGAAAAAAAAGCGTCATGATCCTATAAATAAAAGGCTTCCTTCAAAGTTGTTTAATCGTTTTACACGATGGATGTCGGGTATTAAACTGCACGATTTTAACTGTGGATTAAAGGCTTATAAGAATGAAGTAGTAAAAAATATTGAGGTATATGGCGAGATGCATCGTTATATTCCGGTAATAGCAAAATGGGAAGGATTTGATAAAATAGTTGAGAAAGAGGTTATTCATCATGCCCGAAAATATGGAAAGACAAAGTTTGGTATGGAGAGGTATTTGAAAGGATTTTTGGATATTATCTCTATAATGTTTGTCTCTAAATTCGGAAAACGTCCGATGCATTTTTTCGGTGCTATAGGAACCTTACTGTTTATAGCCGGTTTTTCAATTGCTTTTTATTTGGCATATGCAAAAGTGTTTATGGCAGAGTATAATATGACAGATAGACCTTTGTTTTTTCTTGGACTGTTGTCTATGATATTAGGTACACAGCTTTTTATGACAGGCTTTTTGGCTGATTTAGTGTCGCGAAACGGAGTGAATAAGAATAAATATTCTATTGATAAAATTATAGGATTCGATAAAAAATTGTGAGTTGATTTATGGCAAAAAAGATAGTAATACTGGGAACGGCATATCCTTTTCGTGGTGGTTTGGCTGCTTATAACGAGCGTATTGCCAGAGCTTATATTGAGCGTGGCGATGAGGTGAAAATATATACGTTTACTACGCAGTATCCTTCGATATTTTTTCCCGGAAAGTCGCAGTTTTCTGATAGTGCGCCGCCAAAAGGATTGAATATTCAAAGAATAGTGAATTCTGTTAACCCGTTGAGTTGGGTTATGGCAGGTAATAAAATCTGTAAAGAGAAACCTGATATTCTTA
>JAYEOD010000414.1:0-1966 GCA_034722575.1 Bacteroidota bacterium
AAGATCAATTTTTAATTTCAGGTATGACTTTTCGATATTTCCGGGATAATACTATATAAGCTAACTAACATTTAAATAAATCTAACTAATTAAAAACCGATAAAATGAAAACATTAAAAACATTAAGTGTAAGCATTACGATAATCCTATTTGTTGTTTTAGTTTTTCAGCGATGTTCAAAGGAGAATGAAGCTAAAACAGAAAATTTGAATGCCGGAATAACAATAACTACCGAAGATTTACAAATAGAAAGTAAAATTATTGGGTTTAAAGAGAAAATCGCTTTCGTTAAAGAAAATCCTTTTTCTAAAATAGGAACCGACTTAATAGAAGCCGACAGTGCAATTTGGTTTCTGGAAGCTACAATTAATTATACCTATGGCAATCCGGAAAAACGTTATAAAGAGGTGTTTTATGACAAAAAAAATTATACTATCGATTTAAATACAAACCAATTGGCATTAATGGCAGATGTGAGCCAGACTTACGAGAGTATGATTGAAAATTTATCTTCTTTTTACCATTCAATTAATTCACCTGGCAAAGAATTATTTTTAGTCGATTTAGAAAAAATTGAAATAAATAACTCTCAACTGAAAATAGAGCTTACTGCTGTTGTTGGGAATATAGGGAATGAAACCAATCCTTTTGGCGAAGAAGATTATTGGCAATATGGTGAGCTTTTAGGGCAGTGTGAAGAGTTTGCGGGGCAGGGAATAGGTTTGGATGCCGCAGAAAAGATACAAGAAAATATAATGGCTAATAGACCAGTATGTATGCCACATCCAAATTGTTACTATCACTATACCGATTTAGAAATCATAATTGTTTCAGGTGATAAATATATTAATGAAAATGATGATACACCGAATGATAACTGGCTCGATTATTTGATGTTCTATAATACAGAAGAGTATGGTTTTGATAACGAAGAGTGTTTGAGTCCTGAAAAGATGAATTTTTATTATAATGGAATGCACACAATTATTTATGATCTTGAAGCTGCATTAACCACTCCTCCTTATAAAACCTTTATGGAGTGTGATATTGAGAGTCTAAGAATTACAGGAACGGGCAATGTGATAATTGAACATAAAGCTTATATCACATATGCTATAAGGCATTTAGTAATTAGAAGTATTGCTAATGAAGATTTACCATTAGAATTATAATTTTTAAAAGGAAAAAGCATTGCTAGTAATTGCATCAATGCAATTACTAGCAAGTGTTATAATAACAAGTTTATTTTTTTTAACAAGGAAAGGTCACATGCAAAAAACATATATAATACTCTTATTACTCTTATTAAATTTTAATGGTATATCGCAGCATAGTTTTGAAACAATAATTACATCTCCACTTGATGAATATTTATCCGATGCTATTGAAGATGAAGAAGGTAATTATATTTTTGTGGGAGCAAAGAAATGTCACGAAACAGGTGATAGAGATGCATACATATTAAAAGTCAGCCCTGTAGGAGATACTATTATAACTAAAACATTTTATATTTCTGATACAAATACATCCTTTACAAATATTTTACTCGCTGACGATAATCAATATTTTGTCTTTTGTATCTCTGGAGCCAGAGGAACATATTTTTATGAAAAAATAAGAATATATAAATTAGATGCGAATTTTAATATATTATGGGAAAAATCATACCACTGCCCCGAAGGATATCAAGGGTTTAAGGATGGAGTTGCTATGTACGATAGTAGAGGCAATATTATTTTAGCAACCAGTGTAAAATATGAGTATAATCACAGTGATTTGATTATGTATAAAATTGATAATAATGGCGACACATTATTATCACAATGTCACCATTTTGTAGCTACTCAGGTGCCGTATGATATTTTAGAGAAAAAAGATTCTACCGGCTACATTGTTTTTGGTTCATTATTTCCACAATCATTATCATGGGCACAAACTGTTGAAATAGATACTAGTTTAAATATAA
>JAYEOD010000415.1:0-9956 GCA_034722575.1 Bacteroidota bacterium
CTAAAATAAGGCAATTACATTACAAAAATATTTTTTACAAAAGTAATAAATATAGCTGTCCATATCCATATCATTAGTAACACCTCATATAATTTAAAATGATTTTAAATTGTCTGCAAACGATTGAAAACAGGACAATACACAGTCATATTTCACAATACGTTATCTATTAACTGCTTACTGCCAACACAAAAATTCAAAAAAACAGTCCCAATAACAAAACATCATTACAATAATTTTTTGTTAACGACTCTGTTGATAAGAATAACATAGTGTGTATTGCCATAACTCACTATATTTGTATATTTGCTATAATGAATATTTTCAAAAAATAATATAATGATAAAGAGAGCTGTTTTTCTTACTATTATCCTGTCATTGAGTTCTATACTATTAAACTCTTGTAAAGAGGAGGTTGATTTACCTGTAGCCGCTTTTGATTTTTCACCACAAACAGGAAACACAAATACCGCATTCACGTTTAACACATCAGAAACAACACCCGGATCTGTAGAAGGCAGCTATATAACAACATATTACTGGGATTGGAATAGCGATGGTGTTTGGGATGATACTTCTAGCGAGACAACAATTACTCATCAGTTTTCCTCGGCAAATACCTATAACGTCACCTTACGAGTGCGTAACAATCAGGGATATACAAATATTGAAAATATCACAAAAACAGTAACAGTAACTACCGACAGCAACCAAGACCCCAGCACTCCAACTTTAATATCACCCGCAAATGGAGCTACAGATATTGCCTTAAATATTGAATTAAACTGGACAGCCTCAGACCCGGAGGGAGACCCTTTGGTATTTGATGTTTTTTTAGGCACATCAGCATCGCCCGAATTAGTTCAGAGTAATAATACCACTACCACATATCAAACTACAGGGCTGGAAGAGAACACCACCTATTTCTGGAAAATAACAGCAAAAGACTCTCACGGAAACAGTGCACATAGCGTGTTACGTAGCTTTACAACCGAAGGTGATGGGCCGGGGATAAACCTACCTCCTAACAAACCTACAAACCCATATCCCGAAACATTAGATGAAAATCAGCCTATTAACAGAACCCTGTCATGGTCGTGTAGCGACCCTAACGGAGATGCATTAAAGTACAAAGTTTATTTTGGCACTTCACAGGAAGCTCCAATGAGCGCATTTGATCTTTCTGCTACATTTTATAATCCCGGATTATTATTAAAAAGCACTAAATATTACTGGCGTATCGAAGCCTCAGATCCTGATGGAGAGACTACTGTAGGAGAAACATGGCAATTTACTACCGGGAGCAACGATATCTCATGTCCTTCGAGCTTTATCGACCCTCGAAATTCGCGCACATACAACACAGCACAAATCGGTAATCAATGCTGGATGGCAGAGAATTTAGATATTGGCGCAATGGTTTACTCCACCACTGCATCCGACAATCAAACAAACAACTCAAACACAGAAAAATTCTGCTATAACAACAACGAAACAAATTGCGAGAATTACGGTGGATTATATCAGTGGAATGAACTTATGCAATACATTCACACCGAAGAGCCTCAAGGGATTTGCCCCGAAGGATGGCACATTCCATCGGAGACGGAATGGCAAACTATGGTTGAATATCTGGGAGGCAATTTTGTTGCAGGCGAAAAGATGAAAATTAATGGAACATCAGGATTCGACGCTTTAATGGGAGGCGGACGAAACACTTCCGGCTCTTTCTCTGACCTGAATTTATATGGATACTTTTGGAGTTCCAGCGAATTGAACGATGAAAAAGCATGGCAAATTCATATCTCCAACGATTTAAACGGAGTCTTTTATAATTATCAACAAAAAAACGTCGGAAACTCCATTAGATGCATTAAAAACTAAAAAAAAATATTACGGCTGTTTCAAAATAAATGAAACAGCCGCTTTTTTTTAAACAAGTTAAAACCAAAAATCACGAACAACTAAACTTCTTACTACAAAAAATGAAACATCCTATAATAGCACTGCTTATTTCACTTCTGTTTTCACAAATAACCTATTCTCAAAATATTTATAACGTATCTGTTCATATCACCAACTACGATAAAGAGCATCTGTTTTGGGGTGAGATATATGGCGATGAAATCACTATAACAGACACTCTGTTTTCCGATAACAATACAGATTTCACTCTTTCACTTCCCGAAGGACAACAAACGGGAATCTATCGCATTATAATTAAAAAAAAGGAGAGAGATAAATTTATAGATGTTGTTTTTCACAATAGTGATATAGAGATTTCAACTGACGCAAAATATCCTTTAGAAGCACTAAAGATAATACAATCGGAAGAGACAAAAAGGTATCATCTGTACAAAAGTAGCAGCAGCTACATCTCTTACAAAACAAAATTACTTACAACGCTTTTAGAGTCATATCCGCAAGAAGACCCTTTTTACAACACTATAAATATAAAACTAAACGATTTAAAAACAGAGCAAAACGATTCTGCTTTTTCTATTATCGACAAATTCCCCGATAGTTATGTAAGTAAAATCATCGCTTTTGATATTGAACCGGAAACAAATCCCGCTTTAAGCAGAGCTGAACAGCAAGACTTTTTAAAAGCGCACTACTTTGACGAAGTAGATTTTTCCGAATCAGAAATACTGCACAGTCATGCCATCCCTAATAAAATCATAAATTATCTGGCACTATATCGTAACCCGGCGCTATATAAAACACATCAGGAATCGCTATTTATGCAAGCTACCGACACCATCCTGTTAAAGACAAAAATCAATCCTGAGATTTATGATTTTACAGCAAATTATCTGATAGAAGGCTTTAAACGCTATGGATTTGAAAAACTCGTAACATATATTGCCACCAATACCGATTTAGACTTAAACTGCTCTAACGATGAAAAAAAGGCTGAGTTTTTAACCAAAATAGAGAATATTAAAGCCACTGCCATTGGCGCAACAGCGCCTCAAATTATTTTACCCGATATCGCAGGACAAAAAGTAGAGCTGCATAAAATCGATAGCGAATATACCTTAGTAGTATTTTGGGCCAGCTGGTGCACCCACTGTACCGAGATGCTTCCTGAATTGCAAAACCTCTACGATAAAAATAAAAATCATCTTAAAATCTTAGCAGTATCACTAGATTCTGATTCGGAAGAGTGGATTGAGGCAAGCAAGCAATTTCCTTGGACACACATCTCAGAATTAAAAGGATGGGAAAGTTCTATTGCCGAAAAATATGTTGTGTATGCTACACCAACATTCTTTCTATTAAACAGCAAAAAAGAGATTATCGCCAAACCAACAACAATGGAAGGGATTTTAGATTTAATTAATTAAAAGAGACCCTTGGAGGTTTCTCAACAATCTATTCTTTCAATTTCTTCAATGGATCATACCAATTGAATTTCAAAATGGCCGACATAAATTCAAAATATTTTTCTGTTTTTACAATCTTCACCTTATTCCCAATAACCATCAACCAAGCCCAACAAAAAAAGGCTATTTTAGAGAATTATTCTCCAAAATAGCCTTCAATAAAAATTAGAATAAATTATTTTAAAGAGTCTGTTCAAACTCCTCTCCTATTCTTTTATTAATAACATCGCAACCAAAATCATAATTTCTGTTATGATTATCGGCAGTAGAGAAATTCATTTTTAATGGAGTTTCGCCACCTTTTGTCGATAACAAAGTAAATGCTTCATCGAGTGCTTCACCTGCATTATGAATAGAGTTTACACCAAATTCACCTAACAAATCGATAAGTTGCTCGATATTTGTTTTAGCAACTTTTGGTTTCATCAAGGCATCAAAAAGCTGTATTCTCTTTTGAGTAGAAGTAAAACTACCGGCACTTTCGAGGTGTGTTGAAGCAGGAAGTACCAAATCGGCCAACTCAGCAGTTTCCGACATAAACATATCCTGAACAACCATAAAATCAACACTAGCAAACATCTTTTCTGCCCTCTCTGTATCAGACGCACAACCCATTGGATCTTCGCCAAAGATGAATAGATTTTTGATTTTTCCTTGGGTCAACATCCCGTTAAGGTCGTTTTCCTTTTCAGGGATAGTCTCAACATCCCATGTCTGCTTCATATGCTCTCTAAATTCATCGGAGCACACAGGTTGATTTCCAACACCATTACCGCAAGACACTCCCATATCAAATAATCCCTGAGAGTTATTTTTCTCTTTTAATGCAATAATACCATTAGCTGTTTTTCCGAGTTTACCCGAAATCATAGCCATATTTTTCAACTCCAAAGCAGTATTAGCAGAGACTTGTTTCTCGGAGAATATCACAACTGTTTTATCAGTAGCATCGTACGACTTTACAAACTCTTCGAAAGCCTTTGTATTTTCGGGAGCTGCAGCAGTTAAAAGCGCATCAAAATCCTCAGCCAACACCTGTTTTTTATACTCTTCGAAATTCTCAACATGATCTGTTAAGAACATTCCGTTTTGCATATTATTTTTAAGCAAATAATGATTTATTGCTTTTGCAAAATGATAATACGAAGCCACAGAAATAACTTTATCAGCTTTACGCGACATATCACTGTTACTATCTGTAGTAACAAACTCTACCTGAGCTTTATGTTTTGCTTTAGCATCATTAACCAAATAACCAACCAAAGGATGATCTTTTGCTAAATCAGTACCAAAAACAATTATTTTATTTGCTTTATCAAGCTCCTCAAAAGGAGTATTTCGCTCAGAGATATTAGCATATCCATCTCCTCGTCCCATATAATGGAAACTCGAAATATTATTTGTTCCTATTGCTGCTCTGGCAAATTTTTGTGTTAAGTACAGCTCTTCGTTGGTCATTCTGGCACCGGCACAAACAGCATTTTCATCTTTATCAGAACCGGCTACTTTCGATTTCATCAATTTAAAAGCCTCTTCAAAAGATATTTCAGTCCACCCCTCTTCGGTTTTTATTAATGGCTCTACAATACGATTAAGATCATTAAGATAGTTATATCCGAATTTAGCCATTGGGCTAATAAGTTGTTTCTGATTTATCTCGCCTTTTGTACTGGATGTTTTATAAACAAATCCATTTCTTTGATGAACATTAAGCTCAAATCCTTCAGAACCAAAATTATCAACAGTAGTCAATTTTTCGGTTTTAACCGGGCCCGGTTTAAATAAAACATTTTCAGAAATAGCACCTGTAGGACAAACATCAATACACATACCACACGATTCGCAAGAGGTTTCTGTTAATGCATCGCCCATAGCGGGAGCCACATAAGTTTTAAAACCACGCTCAACCAACCCTAAAGCATGAGCACCTACAATTTCGTCGCAAATTCTGATACAGCGAGTACACAACACGCATTTATTATTATCTATCTCGATAAACGGATGACGAAAATCGACTTTATGCTCGACATATTCGCCGGCAAATTTTGTTTGATCTGCGCCATATTCTGTAGCCAACTCTTTCAGGACGCAATCATTTACAGCAGTACATCCACACTCTAAACAACGCTGTGTTTCATGATGAACTATCTCTTCACTACTATATCCTAACTCAACCTCCTTAAAATTAAATCTATCTTTTGGATCGAGTACAGGCATCTCTTCGCGTTGCTGAGCTGCGTAAAACCCTTGATAATCTTTCTTATCCTGCGTTTTAAAATTCTCTTTTCTACTAATAAATTCTTTAGCAGGAGGAAGAATCTCTTCGGCACCATTAAGATATTGCTTAACACTATGAGTAGCAATTTGCGCTTGAGCGATAGCTTCTATAATAGTAGCAGCACCTGTAACACCGTCACCGGCAG
Source organism: Bacteroidota bacterium (assembly GCA_034722575.1). Taxonomy (GTDB): domain Bacteria; phylum Bacteroidota; class Bacteroidia; order Bacteroidales; family JAIPAH01; genus JAIPAH01. Next base: position 5,813 of record JAYEOD010000415.1, read on the forward strand.
CAAAAACCGAAGATATTCCGGTTTGCAAAGTCTTTTCATCAGTATCAATATTACCCCAACGGTTCACTATCAAGCTACCATTATCGCTAAATTTATTAATATCATCAATAAAATTAACATCAGTTTTTTGACCAATAGCTGCAAGGACATAATCTAATTCCAACTCAAAATCAGAACCTTCGATAGGCACCGGTCTTCTACGACCCGATGCATCCGGCTCACCGAGCTCCATTTTTAAACAGGTAACAGATTTTAATTTACCATTTTCATCCTTATTTATCATTTTAGGATTAGTAAGAAAAAGATACTCTACACCCTCTAATTTCGATTCGTGAATTTCGATAGGATTAGCCGGCATCTCTTTTTCTGTACGGCGATAAATTACATATACTTTTTTGGCATTACATCGTATAGAAGTACGACAGCAGTCCATAGCAGTATTACCACCACCAACAACAGCAACTGTTTTTCCTGCAAAATCGGCGCTTTTTCCTGTCAGCTCCATATTTTTAAGAAAATCAATTCCTGAGAAAACATTTTCAGCATCATCACCCTCACATCCAACAAGAGTACCACGTTGCGAACCTATAGTAAGTACAGTAGCATCGTAATTTTCTTTTATCTCTTTATAGCTTAAATTATCGCCAAGCTTTTTATTTGTAAAAATATTTACTCCCAAGTCGGTAATATTTGCCACTTCCTTATCAAGAATATCATTAGGAAGACGATATTCAGGGATACCATACCTTAACCAGCCACCTGTTTTTGGGGCTCCTTCGTAGATATCGACCTGATGACCTTCGATTTGCAAAAAGTGAGCTGCAGATAATCCTCCGGGACCGGCACCAATTACAGCAATTTTTTTACCTGTAGAAGGTTTTACTTCGGGGATATATTTACTATTTGATTCTAGATCTGCATCAGCGGCAAATCGTTTAATATAATCCACTCCCACTGCAGCATCCTCATCAAGAAGATTTCTTCTACACGCAGCTTCGCAAGGACGCACACAAACACGACCACAAATAGCGGGCAGTGGATTAGTCTCTTTAATCAATTTCACTGCTTCCGAATACTGACCTTTATCAACCAAAGAGATGTAACCTTGTACATCGACACCGGCAGGGCAAGTCTGCGTACATGGTGCTTTACAATCGGCATAATGGTTACTTAAAATAAGTTCCAGAGCAGTTTTTCTGGATTTTCTTACCCCCGGATTATCTGTTTCAATCTCCATACCTTCTACTAACTTAGTAGAGCAAGAAGGCTGGTGACCTCTCATACCTTTTACTTCAACAACACAAACAAAACAAGATGAGTTAGGCTCCAAACGAGGATCGTTACAAAACGTAGGAATATTTACTCCATTACGTCGTGCCAATTCAAGAATAGTTTCATCTTTATATCCGGTTACTTTATTCCCGTTTAATGTTACATTTAAACGATTAGACATAATATTTCAGTTTATTAAATTCAAATTTTATTTAAGAAAGCTTTATTGCATCAAAGCTACAAGCCTTGTAACATTCGCCACAATTAATACACAAATCCTGATCTATTTCGTGCGGCATTTTTCGTTCGCCGGATATTGCATTTACAGGACATTTTTTTGCACATACCGTACATCCGGTACAAGCATCTGCATCAATAGTATATGTTAACAATGCCTTACATGCTAATGCAGGACATTTTTTATCGCGAATATGAGCTTCGTACTCCTCTCTAAAATATTTAATAGTAGTAAGCACAGGATTTGGAGCTGTTTGTCCTAAACCACAAAGCGAATTATTTTTTATCTGCTCAGCAAGCTCTTCAAGTTTTTCTATATCACCCTCTACTCCTTTTCCATCGGTAATTCTTTCAAGAATTTCGAGCATTCTTTTTGTTCCCATACGACAGAAAGTACATTTTCCACAACTCTCTTCCTGAGTAAAATTCAAGAAAAACTTTGCTACATCCACCATACAAGTAGTTTCGTCCATCACAACCATACCACCTGAGCCCATAATAGCACCGGTTGCATTAACAGAGTCATAATCCACTTGGATATCTAAAAGGTGTTCAGGGATACAACCTCCTGAAGGGCCACCCATTTGAACTGCCTTAAATTTCTTTCCATCAGGAATACCACCACCAAGATCAAAAATAATATCTCTTAGCTTAGTTCCCATTGGCACCTCTACCAACCCCGAATGATTAATCTTCCCGGCAAGGGCAAAAACCTTTGTTCCTTTACTTTTTTCGGTACCATACTTATTATAAGCACCGGCACCATTTTTAATAATATAAGGTATGTTTGCAAGCGTTTCTACATTATTAATATTTGTAGGTTTAGCCCACAACCCCGAATTAGCAGGGAAAGGAGGACGTTTACGCGGCATTCCGCGTTTTCCTTCAACAGAAGCAATAAGAGCTGTTTCCTCGCCACAAACAAAAGCACCGGCTCCCTCTTTTATCATAATATCAAAATCAAACCCCTTTATACCTGCAACATCAGCTCCTAAGAAACCTTTTTCGCGAGCTTGTTCCAATGCAATTTTAAGTCGTTTTATAGCCAGAGGATATTCTGCACGACAGTATATCACGCCTTCATTAGCTTTAATAGCATAAGCTGCTATTATCATACCTTCAACAACAGCATGAGGATCTCCTTCTAAAAGCGAACGATCCATAAAAGCGCCGGGGTCTCCCTCATCAGCATTACAGATAATATATTTCTCTTTTTGATCGTTATCATGAGCGAATTTCCATTTCATTCCGGTAGGAAATCCACCGCCGCCACGACCACGAATTCCTGAATCCAGAACCTCTTTGATAACATCTTCTTGAGAGAGATTCTCTTTTTTAATCTTCACTATAGCACTATATCCGCCTCTTCCGATAGCCTCATCTAGCGATTCAGGATCCATATGTCCACAATTTCTAAGAGCAATTTTTACCTGTCCGGCAAAAAATTTCTCATCAATTGTTTCTATTACATCAGATAACACCACCTTAGGTACTTGAGGCTTTCCTTTAATAATATGATTTGTAATAAGCTCTTCAGCGCTATCTTCATTGATATTACCATATGTATATGAACCCGAAGAGTCAATAATTTCTACAAGAGGTTCGCGAAAACACATTCCTACGCAGCTAGTTTGCTTTAGTTCGAAATCTAATTTTTGGCTCTTTTTAAACTCCTCTATTTTTTTATAAGTTTTTTTTGCTCCGGCAGCGATACCACAACTACCCAAACCAACAATAACTTTTATTTTATCACTCATGATAGATTTTTTTACCTTGATTTAAGAATTGCTTTTTTCGTTGCGCTTAATATCTCTTACAATTTTGGCTGCGCTTTTTTGAGTTAAATTACCATAAGTCTCATCACCTATCATCATAACAGGAGCGAGGCTACAACATCCCAAGCAAGCTACAGATTCAAGAGTAAAAAGACCATCTTCTGTAGTCTCTCCATCTTTAATTTTAAGGACATCTTCTATAGAATCTGTTATAGAATTAGCATTTTGAACATGACAAGCCGTTCCGTGACATACTTTAATAATATTTTTTCCTACAGGATTTAGTCTGAATTGAGAATAGAAGGTAGCTACACCAAAAATATCACTCAAATTCAAATTTGCATCTTTTGATATTTTTTCCAGTATCAATCGAGGCAAGTACCCATATATGTTTTGAGCTCCCTGCAATAGAGGAATCATACTACCTCTTCTGTTTTTATATTTTTCTATTAACGGTTCAACAAGACTTAAATCCTCATCGCCGTGAACCCCGGCAGCTTTAGATGGCATTACTCTTTGAATACGCATTATATATACTTTTTTAAATAAACAAAATTAATTTTATCCGTTTATAATTTGTTTGCCCAATCGCACTGAAAGTGCCACAATCAACCAATCATTCGGTCAATCTAATCAATCTTAATCTTAGTTGTATATGGCTCATTTCAATTCGGTAAAAATATTAAAAAAAAATACTGTGTTAAAAAGAACCTTTCTATTTATACAATTTGAAAATATTCTCAATAAGACAAATGCTTCTATTTATGTATTAATATATTGAGATATTAAATTTAAAACAAGGCTACTCTTCACCGGGAGAAGCACCACAAGACATTCAAAACATTATTTAACATGGCAGA
>JAYEOD010000416.1:0-1939 GCA_034722575.1 Bacteroidota bacterium
TCAAAGCACTGTTATAAAAGAAAATATTGCTTTTATAACAGGCGAAGATCTTACATATCGCATCTATTTCCAATCTAAAATTACCGGAAAAATAACTGCCGGAAAAGGCTATTTAAAAGTAGAAAATTCAGATAAAAAAATTAAAGATAAAGATTTAATAAAAATAGTAGCTTACGGTAAATCAAAAGGACCTATAAATTGGATAATAAAAGTATCGGAATATTTTGAATCGTATGTTGATAAAAAAACTCTTAAACCCTATTATTTTATAAGAAAAACCCGCGAAGGAAATTATAAAAGAGATGATAATGTAGTATTTGATTATAATAAAAAAGAGGCTCGCAGTTCGTACGACACAACAGAAATAACAAACAATTTTAACGATTTTATATCAGCAATATATTATACTCGCAATTATAATTTCGATACAGCTAATATAAACGATATATTTTATATAAATATGTATATCGACGATACAACATTTACTTCTACTATTCAATACATTGGAAAACAAACTATTAAATCGGATTTTGGTACTTTTAAATGCATTGGTTTACAACCAAAAGTAATTACAGGAGACGTTTTTCAAGATTCATATCCGGGAACAATATGGGTTAGCGATGATAAAAACCACCTTCCAATATTAGCAGAAACAAAACTTTTTATGGGTTCTGTAAAACTTGAACTTATTGATGCTAAAGGAATTAAAAACGATCAGGTTTCGAGAATATATTAAAAAAAATATTCTATTAAATCTCAATTTAACTCAATACAATTATTATTTTTTTTAGTTAAATATAAAATTAAAACATATTAACAGAAATCCCACCATCAACATTAATACACTGTCCGGTAATATAACTAGAGCTTCGCATACATAAAAAAGCTATTACAGAAGCTACTTCAGAAGCCTCTCCCACTCTATTCATAGGTGTTCGGCTTAATACCTGATTTTTATAATTGTCATCGTTCAAAACTTTTTCTGTCAGAGGTGTTTCTATATACCAAGGAGCAACAGCATTTACACGAATATTTTTATTTGCCCATTCAACAGAAAGATTTTTTGTTAGCTGAATTAAAGCGGCTTTACTCATACCATAAATAGAACCTGATTTTACGTGCGCCAAACCAGCCACAGAAGCAACATTAACAATACACGGATACTCTGATTTACATATATTAGGATAAAGTAATTTACTTAAATCAAAGGCTGAAAAAAGATTAGTTTCCATAATATGTTCATACTCAACAGAAAGATAATCAATTGTTTTTTTTCTGATATTTATCCCAACATTATTAACAAGAATATCAAAAGATCCTTCCCATATATCTTCTATTTTTTCTTTTATCTTTTTCCTTTCATCTTTTTTAGTAACATCAACGGCAATTCCATACAAAGGCATATTATATTCTTTTGCCTGAGTAACAAGATGTGTAATATCAGATTCTGTTCGAGCTATAATAATTACTTCTGCACCAAGATTCAAAAATTCTTCCACAGTAGCTGTTCCAATACCCTTTGTTCCACCGGTAATAACAGCTCTCATTCCCTGTAAACTCCATTTTTTTTTCATAATACTTACTTTAATAACTCAGTTTTTATCTTTTAAAAATAACACTAATAAATATCCACGCCATCGTATTTTATCTCTTTTCCATTTTTGTATGTAATTATTAAAAATGGTGTTCCATCGATATTATACTTCACACTTTTTCCGGTTTTTCTTCCCATCATATAACTTGTTTTTTCCTTAATAGTTCCGTCTTTCCTATACCAAAAATGATCTCCTTGTCTGTTTCCGTCAATATATTTTCCTTCATAAAGTAAATTATCTTCATCGTCATAATGTTTCCATTTTCCATAACGTTGTCCTGAAGCATAATTCCCTTTTTCCATATAATTTCCCAATTTATAAAACCACTCCCCCTCTTTTACACC
>JAYEOD010000417.1:0-1937 GCA_034722575.1 Bacteroidota bacterium
TATTCAATCAGGTTTAGAATTATACCCCAGCAATAGTGATATTATGTTGAAGCAAGCTCAACTTCTTGTTTCGAGAGATAAAACAAAAGAGGCTTTAAATTTATTAGGCCAGCTCGAAGGAATTGCGCCATATAATGCGGATGTATTTATGACAAAAGGGGCTTTATATAGCCAGATGAATAACTTTGAACAAGCCATTACAGAATACCATAAAGCCTTAAACGACAATATAGACAGTGTGGAGGTATTCGTAAATATTGCCTATGAATACGAAAACATGGGTAAATTTAAGGAGGCATTAAAATATTTTAAAAATGCCTTAAAACAAGAACCCGACGATCAGGGTCTCCTATATGAAATATCTTTCTGCTACGAACTTACCGGGAATCAAAAAGAAGGAATAAAATTTTTTGATAATTATATCGACAACAATCCATACTCGAAAGAAGCATGGTATAATTTAGGTATGATATATCTGTCGATTGATGAAAACAAAGAAGCTATCGAGGCGTTTGATTATGCTTTGGCAATAGACGAATCGTTTATTACAGTTATATTAAGTAAGGCAAACGCTTATGCAAAAATAGACGAGTACAAAAAAGCTATTGAAGCTTACAAAGAGTCGTTTGAATATGAAAAACCTGAAGCATCGACACATTACTCAATTGGAGAGTGTTATTATGAACTAGAAGAGTATATTGAAAGTGCTAAATACTATAAAAAATGCCTTAAATTAGATAATAAATATAGTGATGCATGGGTTGGAATGGCATTGATAGAAATTGAAAAAAGGGAGTATTTGCCGGCATTAAGATATCTTCAGCACGCAATAGAAAATGACCCTATCAATCCTGAAATATGGGCTTTACACGGATTTGCTAAAAAAGAGCAGCAACTACCCGAAGCAGCAAAAAAATCATATCAAAATGCAATAAAATTTGAATCGGATGATCCGGAAGTGTGGTTACAACTCAGTAATATATACGAAACGATAAATGAAAAAGAAGAGGGAATAAAAATTCTTGAAAAAGCTATTTTAAAATATCCCAACAATATTGATATTCTTTATCGTTTTGCAGCATTTCATTTTCTTTATGGAGAGGAAAAAAAGGGAACTGTTTTTTTGGAAGATGCATTAAATCTTAATTTTGAAAAGCACATTGATTTTTTAAATTATAACGACGAATTAAAAATCAATCCTACTATAATTGATTTAATTAAAAAAATTACTCCAAAACAACGCTAAAAAGCCACTAACACGACAGATAAACACACAATGTTAAAATCATACATCTCACTTTTTTTAAAAGGAATAGCTTTAGGTTCGGCAAATGTCATCCCTGGTGTTTCGGGCGGTACTATTGCTCTTATAACAGGAATTTTTGAACGACTAATTAATGCTATTAAGTCTTTTAACCTTACGGCGATAAAATTTCTTTTAAAAGGTAAAATAAAGGATTTTGTAAAACACACCGATCTATACTTTCTTTTGGCAGTATTTTCGGGAGTAGGCGTTGCAATTATTTCATTAGCAAAAATATTTGGTTTCTTATTTGAAAATTACCCCATTTTTATCTGGTCATTTTTCTTTGGTTTAATTTTAGCCTCAGTATTTTTTGTTGGAAAAAGAATAGAAAAATGGAATATAGCTGTATTTATTTCGCTAATAGTGGGAGCTGTGGCTGCTTTTACGCTTTCGTTTTTATCGCCTGCTACCGAAAATAGCAGTTTTGTATATCTTATTATTTGCGGTGTAGTAGCTATTATCAGCATGATTTTACCCGGCTTATCAGGCTCTTTTGTACTTATTTTAATGGGCAATTATCAACTTGTAATGATAGACTCAATAAATAATCTTGATTTTAAAATATTAATTCCTGTAGTAGTTGGAGCCGGAGTTGGACTTCTCGCATTTTCATACATTCTTTCATGGATTT
>JAYEOD010000418.1:0-9848 GCA_034722575.1 Bacteroidota bacterium
ATCCGACCGAAATATAAAAAAAAATAAGCGGATGAACCGAGCCATGTTAAAACTTTTAATACACACTACAATGATAATAAAGGCGAGCTCCATCCGACCGAAATATAAAAAAAAATAAGCGGATGAACCGAGCCATGTTAAAACTTTTAATACACACTACAATGATAATAAAGGCGAGCTCCATCCGACCGAAATATAAAAAAAAATAAGCGGATGAAACCATTTCTTGAAAAAGTAGCAGTAGAATTTTTAAATACCGCATCCGGGCAAACCGAAAAAAGATGTATTATATTACCTAACCAGCGTTCGGGAGTCTTTATGCGGAAATATTTTTCGCACCATATCGAAAAAAATATCTTCCTACCGGAAATATATACTATGGAAGATTTTGTGGAGAAATTTTCCGGTCTCGCTATTCAGGATAATCTCGCTACATTTTTTGAGCTTTATGAAGTACACAAAAAGATTAAAAAAAATGACCTGGAAACGCTTGATGAATTTATTGGTATAGCGCAAATTATGCTTAGCGATTTTAATGAAATAGATCATCACCTTTTAAATTCTGTTAAGGTGTTTGAATATCTTAAAGATATAAAAACGCTTGAGCAGTGGGAACCCGGGAAAAAGGACTTGACAGAGTTTGAGAAGAGATATGTTGAGTTTTATAGCTCCTTAGCAAAATATCATAAGATGTTAAACGATGCTTTACTCGAAAAATCGTTGGCATATAAAGGTTTGGCATACCGATATTTTTGCGAGAATATGGAAAATATCTCTCTTCCTTTCGATAAGTTTTGGTTTGTGGGGTTTAGTGCTTTAACAAAATCGGAAGAGTTTATTATTGATACTTTAAAAAAGCAAGGAAAGGTAGAGCTTGCTTGGGATGCTGATAAATATTATTTAGAAAATAGAATTAATGAGGCGGGCGACCCGCTTAGAAAATATTTTAATAAGTGGGGTAAACCCGATGATTTTTGGATTGAGGATAACTATCGCCGAAAGGATAAAAAAATTAATATTTATGGCGTGCCCGGAAATGTTGCGCAGGTAAAACTTGCAGGACAGTTTTTGGATGATGCACTGGAACAGGGCTCTCTCGATGAGGCCAATACCGCTATTGTGCTTGCCGATGAGTTGCTGTTGCAGCCATTGCTGAGCTCGCTGCCTGAAGGTGTTTTGTCGTGTAATGTTACTATGGGACTTCCATTGGGGAATACTCCTCTGTTTGATCTTGTAAAAGCGTTTTTCGATCTGCATATGTATCCATATAAAATTTCGCGTAACAGAGAAGCCGGGAAAAATTTGACCGGTTTTCATTATAAAGATGTGATAAGAGTTATTTCTCATCCTTATTTTTTTCGGATATTTGGTGACAGCGGAGCAGAGAGTGTCGCCGGTTCTCCTGTATATCGAATTAATAATGCTAATAAGGTTTTTTACAAAAAAAGAGATATTGAAAGTCTTTTTGAAGAGATGGGATTTGAGAATTTTGATGACTATTCTTCCTTGTGGGATGATTGGCAAAACAATGCCGATAAAGCTCTCGCAAGTCTGGAGTGGTTGCTGAATACTCTACGAAAAGAGTTCTCTGCCGTGCATTCTGATAACTCTCCTTCACTTGATTTGGAATATGTGTTTCATTTCTCTAAGTCGTTGAATATCATTAAAAAATATAAAAAAGAGTATCGCTCTATTAGCTCGGTAAATATTATTCAAAAAATATTTACTCAGCTTGTAAAACGTTTAACATTGTCGTTCCGCGGCGAGCCATTGCAAGGAATTCAGGTAATGGGGATGTTGGAAACGCGATTGCTCGATTTCGAGAATATTATTCTGCTTTCGGTAAATGAGGATTTTTTACCCGGAAATAGTCGTGGCAACTCTTTTATTCCATATGATGTAAAGAAAAATCTTAACCTTCCGCTACAGCGCGAAAAAGATATGGTGTTTTCGTATCATTTTTATCGCCTTATTCAGCGTGCTAAAAATGTGAGTCTTATTTATAATAGCAATGTGGGCGATTCTTCTTGTGGCGAGAAAAGTAGGTATATCAATCAGTTGAAATATGAGTTGCCAAAATATAATAAAGACTTTATCCCAATTGAAAAACTTGTGAATATCTCTCCTGATTTATCCGGTATATCGCAAAATATTACCATAAAAAAAACATCTGTTGTAATGGAGGATGTTTTTCGAAAAGCAAAAAAAGGATTCTCTCCCAGCTCTTTAAATAGGTATAGAATTTGTCCGCTGAAATTTTATTTTGAATCTATTCTTGGTATTTCCGAGGATGAAGAGGTGGAGGAGACAATTGATGCCCGAACGCTTGGGAATGTTGTTCATGCTACTTTAGAAGAGATTTATTTGCCTTTTGTAAATAAAAATGTCACTGCGGTGGATGTAAAAGGTTTTCTTGCAAAATATTTGAAAATTGTTGAACAACAGTTTCGTAAAGAATACACTTCAAATGAGGTCTCTTCGGGAAAGAATTTTGTGATTTATAATGTGGCAAAATTGTGGGTGAAGAAGTTTTTACAGATGGAGTTGGGATTTGTAAAAGAGCTTGAAAAACAAAATCAATCGCTTACTATTGTTGGCGTTGAACAAAAATTAGAAAAAACAATTGTAATCCCCGAAACAAATCAAGAAGTAAATTTTGTTGGCTTTGCCGATCGTGTTGATCAGATAGGAAATAAATTACGCATTATAGATTATAAAACCGGTGTTGTTAATGCAAGTAAATTGAAATTCGCCGATTGGGAGAAACTTTTTACCGATGCAGAACAGGATAAAAGCTTTCAGCTTATGATGTATGCTTGGTTTTATAAAGATAAAATCGATACAGTGGAGCTTGAACCCTCTATTATTACTTTTAGAAATTTAAAAAATGGAGCATTAACTCTAAGTCCATTAAAAGAAAAATCTATTTCAAAGGAGATAATAGAGCAGTTTGAAGAGAATTTTGTATTGTGGATATCCGAAATTTTAGATACTAACAAACCTTTTGTGCAAACACAAAAAGAGGATAATTGTAAGTTTTGTAATTTTAAAAATACGTGTAACAGATATTAGTGTAAAGAGGTTAACGGAAAATTGGGCGCTTATTAGTTTTTTTTTTTTTGTATATTGCAGATTGTTTAATAAGAAAATATAAAATAATTCATAATGGGGGAAAATCAGAGGAGATTTAATATTCTTTTAGTCGATGATAGAGCAGAAAACTTGTTGACTTTAGAAAGTATGATAGAGAGTCCCGAACTAAATATAGTAAAAGCAAGTTCGGGAAATGAAGCTTTAGGTTTGATGCTTGAATATAATTTTGCACTGGTTCTTCTTGATGTGCAAATGCCTGTAATGGACGGCTTTGAAGTTGCTGAATTAATGCGTAGCAGCGAGCGCACAAAGCATATCCCTATAATTTTTGTTACCGCATTAAGTATCGAACGAAAACATATCTTTAAAGGATATGATTCCGGCGCAGTTGATTATCTTTATAAACCACTCGATCTCGAAATTCTTAGAAGTAAAATTACTGCCTTTATTGAGTTCTTTAAGCATAAACAGATACTTCAGGAAACTACTTCTGAATTGGAAAAGACTGTTGCAGAATTACACAAATCTAAAAAAATTGCTGAAGAGGCCACTAAAGCAAAAAGCTCTTTCCTTGCAAATATGAGTCACGAAATACGTACTCCCCTGAATGGAATTATTGGAATGGCCGATTTGGTTTTGCAGGATGACCTCTCAGAACTTCAAAAAGAGCGAATGCTTGACCTGAAAAGCTCCGGAGAGTCGTTATTAGAGATAATTAATGAGATTCTTGATATCTCTAAAATAGAAGCTGATAAATTAGAGCTGGAAGAGGTTGAGTTTGATATACGCGCTTTAATAGAAAAAGTGGTTCGCTTGCTATCGGTAAAAACTACGCAGACTGATGTAGAGCTTGTTGCTTCTGTAATTCCGGATTTACCCGATACTTTAATTGGCGATCCTACTCGTTTGCGTCAAGTGTTGATTAATCTTGTGGGGAATTCTATTAAATTTACTAAGCATGGCGAAATTGGTGTATATCTTACAAGAGAATATGAGGATGAGGATGTTGTTACTATTGAGTTTTCTATTGAAGATACAGGGATAGGCATTCCGGAAGATAAATTAGTTGATATGTTTGCTTCATATACTCAGGCAGAGCGATCTACTACACGAAAATATGGAGGAACCGGTTTGGGATTGTCTATATCTAAAAAGATTGTTGACATGATGGGCGGTGATTTGAAAATTGAAAGTGTTGTTGACGAAGGTAGTCGCTTTTATTTTAGGGTGGATTTTAAGAAAGGTGTTGACAAAGGATTACAAAGAAATCTTTCGGGTGAAGTAAAAGATAAAAAGCTTGATATACTTATTATTGATGATAATAGTGTAGCAGCAGAGATTTATAAAACTTATCTGGGATTTTGGGGCTTTGATGTCTCTGTAGAAAATACTGTGTTATCTGCCAAGAAAAAAATATTGGATAATCGTTACGATGTTATTTTTGTGGATGCTGCTATGGAGGATATTCCCTCTACTGAAGAGTTGGGAGTGTTTTATAAAGAGGTGTTGAAAAACTCCGGAGCAAATATTGTTGTAATGCCTGAATTGCAGTCGTGTGTTAATACGACTAAATATTCTGATATGGGATTTAAATATTCTATCTCCAGACCCATTCTGCAGCAAAATTTCAAATTTGTACTAGAAGAGATTTATAATCAGAAACCGAATGTTGCAACGGCGGTAAAAGAGAAAGAGATTGAAAAGAGGAGCTCTCGCAATGTAAAAATATTACTGGCCGAAGATCAAATTATCAATAGAAAAATTGTTATCGGTTTGCTAAGTAAGCAGCAATGGAATATTGTAGAGGCTAAAAATGGTCTCGAAGCTTACGAAAAATTTAAAACGGAAGATTTTGATGTTGTTTTAATGGATGTTCAAATGCCTAAAATGGATGGATATGATTCTACTCGGAATATTCGTAACCATGAGAAAGAGAGCGGGAAGAAAACACCTATTATTGCTATGACAGCTCATGCTATGGTTGGTGATAAAGAAAAATGTTTGGCTGCAGGAATGGATTATTACTTAACAAAACCTATCGATGCTAAACATCTTATTAAACTGATTAACGAGATAGTTTAGTGTTTTGTATTTGTGTTAAATTATAATATTTGTTATATGTCTGATAAAGAATATGATGCGCCATACATTAAAATTTTTAATTTTAAATTAACGCCTGTTATAGGAGTTGGAAAGAGCCTGTTTATTTGGTTCCTTGTAATTTCTTTAGTGCCTCTTATAAGTGTTAGTTACTTGAATTATATTAATGCTTTTAAGGGATTGACAATTGTAGCTGAAAAATCTTTGGTGAATTCGTCGGCATTGCGCGAAAATAATGTTAGTGCTTATTTCGATGAAATTGGAAAAACGCTTGAACTGCAGTCGTCGCTAGAGTCAAATAAGGTTTTTTTACAGGATTTGCAGAATAGTTTTGTTAAAGAAAAAACTGATTTGGCATCGTTTGTAAATTCAGATAGAACAAAAAAACTGTGCTTGTCACACAGCAAAATATTTAACCATATAAAAGCTGTAAATAATTATTATTCGATATATCTTATCGATAATACCGGTAATGTGTTGTTCTCTTTGCAGGATGATGAATATATTGGGACTAATATCTTTTTTGGAGAGTGTTTTAATTCTAAATTTTGTACAACAGGACGTGAAATTTTTGAAACAGGAAAGACTCTTTTTTCCGATTTTGAGAGAAGTAAGGTGGATGAAAATCTTATTTCGGGGATGTTGGGAAAAGCTATTATTGGCGAAAATGGTGAGAAAATTGGCATGATGGCCATCAGGATAACTGATGAGGAGATTAATAAAATGATGAGTAAAGATGAAGAGCTTGGCGAAACCGGTGTGTCGTATATTATAGGCGAGGATCTTGCTCTGCGATCCACCTCTCGTTTTACCGGTAGAGAAGATATCTTGGTTAAAAAAATTTCGAATAAAAAAGTTTACGAATGGCTTAATACATACAGCTATATCCCTTCCGAAGTAAAACGTTTTGAACAATCTGACAAAGAAATTATTTCTACTTATTTAGGGGTGCACGAGGATTGGGTTTATGGTATTGCGCGAAATATCGATAAATTGGATGAGTTTGGTGCGCATTGGGCAATTATTGAAGAGATAGAGCATAATGAGGCCTTTGCTTATACAAAACAGCTCTCTAAAACAGTGATAATTTCTTTGTTAATAACATTTTTGTTAGTGATTATTATTGCGGTTTTTGTTACTTCCCGCACGGTGCGACCTATTAAAGAGTTGTCGGCATGGGCAAAACAAGTTGCCGAAGGTGAGCTGGTAGAAAAAGATATATGGGCTCCTAAAAATGAAGTGGGAGAGATGAAATATACTTTTAATCAGCTCGTTGGGTATATTAGATCGGTGGCGTATATAACAGAAAATATTGCAAAAGGTGATTTTGATAATAAAGCTGTTATGCGTAGCAAAAATGATGTCCTTTCGGGATCGGTAAACGAAATGATTGATAGTTTTCGCAGCGTGGTAGTGCAGGCTAATACTATTGCAGAAGGTGATTATTCTGCGAGTATAGAGCCTCGTAGCAATTACGATGAGTTGGGTAAGGCGCTGGCTAATATGACTAAAAAATTGCGCGATTCTTCAAAAGAAATTCGGGAACAGGACTGGTTAAAAACCGGTGTTAGTCAGCTTAATGCCAGAATGACAGGGATAAAAGATCTAAAGGAGCTTAGCACAGAAATTATTGATTTCCTTTCGGGATATTTCTCTTCGCGCATTGGGCTGATTTATGTTAATGACAATAAAAAATTATTGCTCACAGGTAGTTATGCTTTAAAAGATAAGGAACATAAATTTGACGAGTTTGAACTGGGTCAAGGACTTCCCGGTCAAGTGGCTAAGGATGGGGAAATGATACACCTGACTAATATAGGCGATTCTACTCCTTTAATAGATAACACTATATCTACACAAAAACCTAAAGCAATTCTTATAGCACCATTTATTTACGAGGGAAATGTTATTGGTGTAGTTCAATTAGGAGCGTCAGAACCGTATAATGAGCTGCAACAACGTTTGTTTAGTATGTGTATGGAAAATATTGCTATTGCTGTTAATGCTGCTATAGCACATGGTAAGCTGCAGAATTTGTTCCATATGAGTCAGCAACAGCAGATGAAATTGGAAACGCAACAGAAGGAGTTGCGCAGCTCAAATACTGAATTGCAGAAAGCCGGTGAAGTGATAAAAGAGAAAGCCCGCGATTTGGAAAGAGCGAGTGCGTATAAATCAGAGTTTCTTGCTAATATGTCGCATGAGTTGCGTACTCCGTTAAATAGTATCTTGGTTCTTTCGCAGCTATTACAAAAAAATGAAAAAGGAAATCTTACAGATAAACAAGTTGAATTTGCTAGAACTGTTAATACATCCGGAAACGATTTACTAAATCTTATAAACGAAATTTTGGATCTCTCAAAAGTAGAGGCCGGTAAATTAGATGTTAATATAGAAAAGGTCAACTTGCGTGATATGGCTGACTTTTTACGAAAAACTTTCTTGCCTATTGCAGAGGAAAAAAATCTTGAATTGAAAATTGATATCCAAGAGCAAGTCCCGGAGTTTATTATTTCGGATACTCAACGTCTTATGCAAATTGTTAAGAATTTGATGTCTAACGCACTGAAATTTACCGGTAAGGGACATGTTGAGCTGAATATCTATTTGCCGGATAAAAAATTGGCTTTTAGTAATGGCTCTTTAAAAAGTGATGGTGTTGTTGCTATTTCTGTAGTAGATACCGGAATAGGAATACCTGAAGAAAAAAGAGACCTTATTTTTGAGGCTTTTAAGCAGGCCAATGGAACTACAAGCCGCGAATATGGAGGTACAGGACTGGGATTAAGTATCTCGAAAAGTTTTGCGAGTTTGTTACAAGGTGAGATTCATGTAAAAAGTGAAGAGAACAAAGGAACTACTTTTACTCTTTATGTGCCGCTTCAAGTCGAAGGTGAGCAAGGTGAGGCATCTCACGAAAGTGAAAAAATTACGGAAGTGGTAAAAGAAAATGTAGTAAAACAAAAAAAAGAAGTTGTAGAAAAAGAAAACCCTGCTGCTAAACGCAAGAGTGCCGATGCGGAACTTGTTGACGATGATAGAGATACAATAAAAAAAGATGATAAGGTTATTCTTATTGTTGAGGAAGATTTGGAATTTGTATCGGTGCTGCACAGTATGGCCGGCGAAATGGGCTTTAAGGTATTGATAGCTCAAGATGGCGAATCGGCTATTCATTATGCCGACTATTATTTGCCTAGCGCTATTATTCTTGATGTAGCTCTTCCTAAAATGGATGGATGGGAGGTGATGAAACACTTGAAAAATAATTTGAAAACACGTAATATCCCTGTGCATTTTATTAGTGTTTCTGATAATAGTAATAGAGCCATGAAAATGGGAGCTATTGGATTTTTGCAAAAACCTGTTGGCGTAGACAGACTCGAAAAGGTCTTTATGAAAATTAATGATATAGTTGGTCGTACAGAAAAAAAAGTTCTTGTTATCGACGATGTAGCTGTTATTCGTAAGGGAATTGAGGGGATGATTAATAAGAAAGGTATTATTACTAAATCGGTAGCAACAGGTAAAGAGGCTTTTGAAATTATTAAAGAGGAGATATTCGATTGTATTATCCTAGACCTTGGTTTGGTGGACATGTCGGGATACGACTTGTTGGAAATGATTCGTAAGGAGGAGACAATACAGCAGGTACCTATTATTGTTTATACCGGACAAGAGATGTCTGCTAAGGAGGAAAAAGCACTTAAGAAATTTGCCGAAAGCGTAGTGTTTAAAGGCTCTGACTCGATGGAACGTATTTTAAAGGAGGTTACTTTTTTCCTTAAGCAGGATGAAAAAAATATTGTTAAAGAGAGTGCAGAGAAACCTCATTTACAAAGCGATGATAAAAAAGAGATCTTAAAAAATAAAACGATTCTTGTTGTAGATGACGATATGAGGAATGTTTTTGTGCTTACAAACTTGCTCGAATTAAAAGAGATGAAAGTAGAGGTTGCCAGAAATGGTAAAGAAGCCCTTAAGAAATTGGATGAGTTAAAGCGTGTGGATATTGTTTTGATGGATTTGATGATGCCTGAAATGGATGGCTATGAGGCAATGCGTAGAATTCGAAAACAAAGAGCTTTTCGAAATCTCCCAATATTTGCCCTTACTGCTAAAGTTATGGAAATTGATAGAGAGAAGAGTATTGCTGCCGGTGCTAATGAATTTATCTCTAAACCTATTGATAATGATAAATTAATTTCGATGCTTAAAGTATGGCTATATAATATGTAGTGCTTTTTCTGAATGCCAATCCAATTACTTATTTTTTTAATACAGTTGCAAACCTTCAAGGTTTATCGAAATCCTGTTGGCTGTTAGCTCATATAATCATTCTCGTGTGTGTTAAAAATTGCTTAACATGAGCGTTTCATCCGTTTATTTTTTTTTATATTTCGGTCGGATGGAGCTCGCCTTTATTACCATTGTAGTGTGTATTAAAAGTTTTAACATGGCTCGGTTCATCCGTTTATAATTTGTTTACCCTGATACCAGTGCATTAAGATTTCTATTTAACATAATATTTTTCTTTGTTTTTTTCAAAAACATTGTCCCTTTTTCTTGATAAAAAGGGACGGAAAAATCAAGGCTTACATAAAAATATTATCCATCTCTTTGCAAAGCATAAGTTCGGCCGGGTGATCTTCGAA
>JAYEOD010000419.1:0-1924 GCA_034722575.1 Bacteroidota bacterium
TTAATGTTTACCCTGGATGTCAGATACGAAATTGGTCTGACAGATATTTATGACGGAAATCTTCCCACAGAGTTTGATATTAGTGACATCAAAAACAACTCTTTTCTTGTGACTCTTGGATGGAAAATATTCTAATAAAAAAATATATATAAACCTTCCATAAACAAATTCTTATGGAAGTTTTTTTTATTGATAGAGAATCATTTACTAATACAAATAACTGTTGTTCCAATAAATTTAAAAATGCAAATACTTCGTTCAGTATCGCTACTTCTTGCTTTCACGCTATTGCTAGGATTCTATTCGTGTCGGCAAACCGAACATCGTTTTCAAAAAACAGATATCTCTTCAATAAAAAAAGAAGCTGTTCACATTCACCGATACGGAAAAGAGCTCTTTTCAACAGATTCGAAAAACCTAAAAACAGAAATTGTTAATCTCAATCCCGAGTATCACTTTTTTTTAGGCGACACTCCCGATGCCGAAAACAATATTCAGCAACTACAAGAGTACCTGCAAGACACTATTCTTATCAACCTATACAAAAGTGTCTCTGAAAAATACTCTGACATCACAAAAATCGAAAAAGATCTTTCTAAAGGTTTTCGTTATTACCGATATCATTTCCCTAAAAAAAACATTCCAAAAATCTACTCTTTTATCTCCGGTATTGATTTTCGTTACCCAATACAATATTACGATTCGGTGATGATCATCTCTTTAGATATGTATCTGGGTGAAGATTTTGAGCCCTACACACAACTCAGAATACCCAAATATAGAAGCTGCGACTTCACTCCCGAACAAATTGTTCCCGACTGTTTTTTAGAAATAGGAGATATAACAGTGCCTTCAACACAATCGCAAACAACATTTCTAGACAAAATCCTTCGCAAAGGAAAAGTACTCTATTTTGCTGATGCTATGCTTCCCACAACACCGGATTCTTTAAAAATAAAATACTCAACAAAACAAATTAAGTGGTGTAATAATAACGAAAAACTTATCTGGACATATCTAATTGAGAACGACCTACTCTTTTCTACCGACTACAGTCTAACCAGAAAACTACTTTCCGACGGACCTTTTACTTCCGATTTTGGCACAAATTCCGCCCCTCGTATTGGCGAATGGGTAGGATGGCAAATTATCCGCAGCTACATGAATAAAAATCCTGAAATAAAACTGCAACAACTTATACACAACGCAAATTCACACGATATTTTAAAAGGATCAGGGTACAAACCCTGATCTTTTTCTTTTTAACCCCTCTGCATTTTCAAATTCCTTATTTCCGCAAGTCACGGTGCGAGTTGTAAGTTAACAGCGATTATAATAATTATTTAAGTAGCATTTATAGAAAACTCACGCCCCAACTATCAGGCATTTAATCCTAATAATTGTGGATTTAAGCACACACAACTCCTTTTCATTTTTTTTAATTTATTTTTATCTCTAAGATATTTTTTGTACTTTTCATTTCTCATTAACAACTACCTAACATGCTAGTAAAAACGCACGGCAGCGCCCTTATAGGAATTAACGCTATAATTATTACAATAGAAGTAAATATCGATAGAGGTATTAATTTTTTTCTTGTCGGTTTACCCGATAGCGCTGTAAAAGAGAGCCAGCAAAGAATTGAAGCGGCATTAAAAAATAACAAATACAAACTCCCCGGAAAAAAAATTGTTATAAATATGGCACCGGCAAATATCCGTAAAGAAGGCTCCGCATACGACTTGCCAATAGCCACAGGTATTCTTGCCGCTTCGGAACAAATAAAAGCCAAAAACTTGGAAGAGTATATTATAATGGGAGAACTGTCGTTAGATGGTTCGGTACAACCAATTAAAGGAGCTCTTTCAATAGCAATAGAGGCTAAAAAAAGAGGTTTTAAGGGATTAATCGTCCCAAAAGTAAA
>JAYEOD010000420.1:0-1914 GCA_034722575.1 Bacteroidota bacterium
TAAGGTGCCTAACCAATTATTAATCCAACTAATAAAATTAGTGTGGAAAGCAAAAGTAATGTTATTTTTTTTGATAATAGTAAGCTATGTGGAAATATGAGTTCTACTACACAGTTTGGTGTAAGTGAAAACGCCTACTAAATATCGATTTTTTTTTAAAAGAATTAGTTTTATGGTGTTGCTGATGCGAAGATATGTCGATGTATAAAATAAATATCTGTTTTATTAAATGAATATATTTTGTAGATTTGAGGACTAATTAATAACATAATAATTGCGTAGGTATTTTTTTATAAAAAATCAAGAAATTTGTTTGTATGATCATGAAAAATATTTGCGAATGTTGTGCTACTACTAAAATAATTAAAAATGAATAAAAAAATTGGAATACGACATGAGGACAAGTATGAATTAGAGCGTAGAACTGCAATCCCTCCATTTTATGCTAAAAAATTGATAGAAGAGAATGGTTATGAGGTGCTTGTTGAAAAATCAAAAAAAAGAATCTTTAAAGATGCGGAATATGAAGCAATAGGAGCGAAGCTGGTTGATGACATGAGGGATGCTGATGTGATATTTGGTGTAAAAGAGATGCCTATTGATTATTTTAAAGCTGATAAGACATACGTGTTTTTTTCGCATACGGTTAAAGGACAAAAGTATAATATGCCTTTGTTGAAAAATATGATGGAGAAAAAATGTAATCTTATCGATTATGAAAAGATTGCAGAAGATGATGGCCGTAGAATAATTTTCTTTGGACGATTTGCCGGTCTTGCCGGAATGGTGAATTCATTATGGTCCTTTGGTCAAAGAATGAAGGTAAAAGGGCTGGAGACTCCTTTTGTTACAATGAAACAAGCACATAAGTATAACTCGCTCGAAGAGATTAAGAATGTTATATCTGAAATAGGTGCTTCTATTGCTGAAAAGGGTTTTTCAAAAGAGATATTTCCAATGGTAGTTGGTTTTACCGGATACGGTAATGTTTCGCGAGGTGCAGCTGAAATTTTAGCACTGTTTCCTGTTAAAGAAATTACACCGGAAGAGTTATTGGTATTGAAAGAGCGTGATGATTTATCTAATAGGGTTGTTTATAAAGTGATTTTTAAAGAGGAACATATTTCTAAGCCTATTGATAAAAAGGTAAAGTTTGAATTGCAGGATTATTATAATAATCCACAAAAGTATAAAAATGCCTTTGAAAAATTTGTTCCTAATTTAACTATCCTAATGAATTGTATGTATTGGGATGCTAGTTATCCTCGTATTATTACTAAAGATTTTCTTGAAAAATTATACTCTAAGGAAGAACCAAAATTAAAGGTGATAGGCGATGTGACATGCGATCCTGGTGGGTCGATAGAGAGTACTCATACAGGAACATTAATTGAAGATCCTGTGTTTGTTTATAATCCTATAACTCGAAAGCCTACGATGGGATTTGAAGGAGATGGAATACTGGAAATGGCTGTGGATATCTTGCCTAGCGAGTTGCCAAGAGAGTCTTCTGAGGGTTTTGGACAAGCTTTAGAATTGTTGATCCCAAGCATTGTTAGTGCCGATTATAATCTCGATTTCGCTTCTGTAAATCTTCCTCTACCTATTAAACGAGCAGTTATACTGTATAAGGGGAAGCTAACGCCTGAATATGAGTATTTAAAAGATTTTTTATAGAGAGTATTAAAAAGTATCTTAAATTAAAGTAGAGCTCAAAAGAGAATAATTTTTTATTCTCTTTTGAGCTTTTTAGTTATTTCTAAATTAAGAAAAAGTAAGTTTTGTGTTTAATTGATGTAACTTATCTATTTTAAAGATAATAATTTAGAATACTATTTATCTCCTGTTTATTTATTATAATCGTAATAAATATCGATTTCAATAGCTAAAAAATTTTCTTTTCTGTTCAAAATT
>JAYEOD010000421.1:0-1912 GCA_034722575.1 Bacteroidota bacterium
TCCGGCACGCTCTCTTATCGTTTCCATCTATATAATCCTCTTTTTTGCATTAATATTCCTGTTTATTTATAGCGATTGGGATAATGTTAGCCACCGTAACCTTATTAAAAAATAAAAAAACTTAGTTTACTATTTTACTTCAGACAAAAATCTGAAAGATTTCTATAAAAACGAATTTGATGATAATTTAGAGAATTTCGATAAGTTTAAAACCGACTTTATTGATAAAAAAACAAAAATCCCACTATTTATTCGTTTTTGGGGCATGCCTTTATACTATTTCTGGATTCTTAAATATAAAATAATTACAGCTACATTAAACAGAATGGAAATACTTAATGGACCTTGGACACAACTAACAACAAAACGAAAATTTATAGCAGGAACTATTGTGACTATTACAATCATCACATATATTATTTATGTAATAATCACAAAAGCAATAAACTCCATCATCTTGAGTCTGAATACATTTATCACTATTGGGTTTGGAGAGATCCCTGTAAAAGGACTTTCAATGTATGTTTCAATAATAGAAGGTTTTTTAGGATGGTTTATGCTTGCAATTTTCACCATCACATTGCTTACTCAGGTTATGCAAAATACTTAAGACACTACTAAATCATAAACCGATATTCTGCTCCATTTTATAAAAAAAAAGATGGGAACTAAGTTCCCATCTTTTAAAAAAAAAATATAATTGTAATCATAAAGATGTTATGCTGCAGGCACAACATTTTATTAATTTGGAAAAATTACTCTTTTGGTTCAATAACAAACAGCACATCATTTTTAGCAACAGCATCGCCCGATTCAAAATTAATCTCTTTCACGATTCCGTCAATTTTCGCTTCAAAGTTATTCATCATCTTCATTGCCTCTATTACCACAACAATTTCGCCTGCTTTTACCTCATCGCCCTCTTTCTTTTTATACTCCACAACCATTCCCGGTATTGGAGCTACAAGAGCGCCGGCAGACTCCGGAGATTCCTTTTTCTTCTCTTTTTTCTTTTTTCTTGTTCTTACAGAAGGATTATTATCAGGCACTTCAACGCTAAATTTCTCACCATCTACAAAAACATCCATTTGGCGCATACCATTACCATTTTTACTTGCAGTAAGTTCTCCTGAAAGAGCTTTCACTATTAGGTCGTCTTCTTTTTTAACATCCTCAAGAGTTTTTGCTTTTACATCAGCAGGCACCTTTTCTTGTCCATATTTCCATTTCAAGAATCGTTTTCCTGTTACAGGATATAAAGCCACAAGTATCTCATCATCCTCATCTTTTGCAAGACCTTTTACCTCTTCTCTTACTTGAGACATCTCAGGTTCTAACACACTTCCCGGACGGCATTCGATATGCTTTTGTCCGCGAGGATAATCTTTTAACGCTTTTTTACGCAGATCTTCGTTAATAGGTCTTGTAGTTTTTCCGTACAAACCAAAACACAAATCTTTCACCTGTTCAGTAATCATAGAGTACTCTCCTTCGTACGAATCGTAAAGCACATTATTAACAGTTTGCACGCCTACAATCTGACTTGTTGGTGTAACCAAAGGAATTTGGCCTAAGTCTTTTCTTACTTTTGGCAACATTTTAAACACCTCATCAAGTTTATCAAGAGCATCCATCTGCTTAAGCTGATTAACCAAATTCGACAGCATACCACCCGGAGTTTGGTGCAGAATCACATCTGTATCGATAATAGAGTATTTTGGATTGTTTGCCAGATGCTTATATTTTGGAATTATTTTTTCCATCTCAATATTAATCTCTGACAATTTCTTCACATCAAAACCTGTATCGCGATTTGTTCCCAAAAGAGAGATCACCAATGGCTCGATAGCAGCATGAGAAGTACGATATGCGAATGGAGACATACATGTATCAACAATATCGACACCCGCTT
>JAYEOD010000422.1:0-1901 GCA_034722575.1 Bacteroidota bacterium
CAACCAACCAACCAATCAATCACACCGCAGGTGTTGCAATCAATCAATCAATCAATCAATCAATCAACCAATCAACCAACCAATCAATCACACCGCAGGTGTTGCAATCAATCAATCAATCAATCATGTAAATCATGTAAATCCTGTCAAAAAAAATAGGCGTTTTTATGTAAGTTTTTATTAACACCTCGTCATTTCAACCGACAGGTTGTAGAATCGGTTGTAGGATCGGTTCACACGTAGAGACGCACGGCCGTGCGTCTCTATGTTATGACAATTTCATCAATAATAATATTTTATTTTTCCGGAGCAAACATCGGATCCCATGGTGGAAGGAATACAGGTTTTTGATCTAGAATTTTTAATACCTCTTCAGAGATATATTTTTTGTTTATCACAACGCGGAACATGTATTCATCATACCATTTATCGGTCATAATTAAATGTCCTTTAAATCCGTTTGATGCTCCCCAGCTGTTTTCAATTAACCATTTTTTAACATCACCATCTTTATCTAAATCTACACCAACTAAAGTCATACCGTGCGACGAACCACTGGCAAATGTTTGAATTCTTTCGGTTTTATTCATCCCGAAATTAACATCCAGCAAAGCGCCATAATTGTAGTTGTTTATAGAGAGTACTCCACGGTTGCGGTCGAGTTGTTTACCAACATCGCACGAAAAATACATAGCGTCGTTTCCTTTAATCGAAGCGATAGCAAATTCTTTTATCACTTTGTTTTCGAGGTTGATGTATTTCCAGTTATGTCCATCGTAGGTGTGACGGTCGTAGTCAATTTCATAAACCTTTTCGTAAGGGCGACTAGGATCGTTCATAAACATTACATAGTCGTTAAGATCAACACCTATAAATTCTTTATAAAAAGAGTGAGGAGTATAAGTTTTTTCTTCGCTAAGATTTCCGTCAGCATCTTCGTATCTCCATGTAAATTCTGTAGGAGGATTACCCAGGTTAATAGCAAGTATCTTATAAACTTCCGAAAGCATAATCTCTTTCTCTTTACGGATTTTCTTTATGCTTTTCCCTTTTTTATTCATCTTTCTTAAAGCAAGAGCATCTTCTTTAAGTTTTCTTTTTATTAATTTCGACATCCAGCGAGTATTGTTGCTGCTGTTTGTTTCTGTCATTGCATCTGTAGGTACAACGCCATATTTTTCAATAATATCAACAACTCCTGTCCACTGTCCGCCGTCGTTAAGCGAGTGTTTAAAAAGCCATTCTACTTTTTTGTCGCTCATTGGTTTGTCGATGTTTTCTATTATGCCTTCAAGAAAAAGATTCGATTTTTCTAACTGATCGAAGAAGAAAGAGTAGTTTTGTGATAACTCGAATGCTTTCAGATTTTTTTTCTCTATACCTTTTGCACGCAGCACATTAAGTCCTGTAAACAACCAGCATCGTCCCGAAGACTCTTGGTCGGTAATTCCTTTTGTATTTACTTTGTCAGAGAAGTGTGTATCCAAATTACTCTGGTTACTTCTGTTTAAAGCTAATTTGCTAATACTGTTATTTGAAACAGCATTTTGAAGCGCTTCAAATTTAGGGTTCTCTTTCAAAGATTCTTTGAAATTTTGTAGCATAGCAGGCGTAATAGAGCCTTGGTTTTGCGCATTTACTCCTAATGCCATTATAGCTACAATTGCTATTGTTAATATTCTTTTCATGATTATTTAATTGTTATTATATATTTATTTATTTGTATTATTTGTTGTTATTCATTCAACCTCAACCTCAACCTCAACCTCAACCTCAACCTCTCACCCGCCGGTTTTTTTCGCTTTGTATCCCTCTTTTTTAAGTATCTCCATCACCTTTTCTACTATATCGCCTTGAATAATAATTTCTCCCTCTTTTGCGCTACCACCAACGCCGCATTT
>JAYEOD010000423.1:0-9704 GCA_034722575.1 Bacteroidota bacterium
TAGGACTTTTCTCGTATGCGGAGTTTGATGGGGAGAAGGTAGTGATAAAAAAAATATCTTGCGCAGAATAATATTTCACGCAGAGTACGCAGATTGCGCAGAATAACGCAGAATAAATATTTCACGCAGAGTAATTATTCTGCGTGAAATATTTTTTATTAAGCGAATTTCTCTATCAATTCTACCAGTCTGCACGAGTAGCCCATTTCATTATCGTACCAGGCAATAATTTTCACTAATTTATTTTTATCACCTAAAACAGATGTTAATCCGGCATCAAAAACAGCAGAGTATGGATTTCCGAGAATATCTACCGAAACAATAGGGTCTTCGGTATATTCTAAAATTCCTTTCATAGGCTCTTGTTCCGCTGCTTTTTTAAATGCGGCATTTATCTCTTCTACGGTAGCCGGTTTTACTAAAGTACAAGTTAAATCAGTTAACGAACCATCAGGAACAGGAACTCGAATTCCACAACCACCTAAATCATCTTTAAGATGAGGAAATATTCTTGAAACAGCTTTTGCCGCACCTGTAGTTGTAGGCACTATTGAAGCTGCGGCAGTACGGCCACGACGATAATCTTTATGCGGACCATCAATAATATTCTGATCTTTTGTAAACGAGTGCACTGTTGTAATAAAGGCTTTCTCTACTCCCCACATATCGTCGAGGACTTTTATCATTGGCGCAACACAATTTGTAGTACAGCTGGCATTAGAAATTATCACATCATCTTTATCAATAATTTCATCATTAATACCCAGCACAACAAATTTAACATCATCCTGATCGGCTTTTGCCGGTGCCGAAATAATAACTTTTCGTGCGCCGGAATCTTTAACATGACGCATAGCATCATCTTTAGCCACAAAATTACCTGTTGACTCCAACACAATATCAATCTGCATCTCTTTCCATGGCAATTCAGATGGATTAGATTGTTGAAGCACTTTTATTTTATGTCCATTTACTATAACCCCATGGTTATCTACTTCTATTTTACCATCAAAACGACCATGAACTGTATCGTACCTAACCAGATGAGCAAGATTATCTACATCACCAAGATCATTAATAGCTACAACTTCTATATTTTCATTCTTTATTAACTGACGAAAAGTAATACGACCTATTCTACCAAAACCATTGATAGCTACTCTTATTTTACTCATAAAATGATTCTTTTTATATATTTTTTCACACAGAGAATAATTTTACATTCTCGATGTAAATAGTAATGAATCGTCAAAAATACATTTTTTATAAAATTTATTACTAAAAACTGTTCTATATAATTCTAAATAATTAATTTTATCGTTTTAAATAAATTAATAAAAAATATAACTTATAAGAGATGAAAGACATCAATCAATACATTGAAGAGAATAAAGAGAGATTTTTAGAAGAGCTTTTCGAACTAATCAGAATTCCATCAATCAGTTCGCATAAAGAGCGAAAAGACGACATGATAAAGACAGCAGAGTTGTGGAAAAAATTCATTTTAGATGCAGGAGCCGACAAAGCAGAAGTAATGCCATCTGATGGGAATCCGGTAGTTTATGGCGAAAAAATAATAGATCCATCAAAACCAACAGTAATGGTTTATGGGCACTATGATGTGATGCCTGTTGACCCAATCGATTTATGGGAGACAGAGCCTTTTGAGCCTGTAATTCGCGATGGCAAAATTTGGGCACGTGGTGCTGACGACGATAAAGGACAAGCTTTTATGCATGCTAAGGCGTTTGAATATCTTGTAAAAACAGAACAACTTCCTTGTAATGTAAAATTTATGATAGAGGGAGAAGAGGAAATTGGATCTCCTAGCTTAGGAGCTTTCTGCGAAAAGCACAAAGAGTTACTTCAGGCAGATATTATTCTGGTTTCGGACACAGGTATGATAAGCGAAGATATACCATCAATAACCACAGGTTTACGCGGCTTAGCATATATGGAAGTTGAAGTTACAGGGCCAAACAGAGACCTTCATTCGGGATTATTTGGTGGTGCAGTAGCAAACCCTGCTAACATACTTACTAAACTAATTGCTTCACTTACTGATGAAAATAATCATATTACAATTCCGGGTTTTTACGATAATGTAGTTGAAGTTAGTGATGCAGAGCGTGCTAAGATGGCAGAAGCGCCATTCGATTTAGATGAGTACAAAAAAGCTCTTGGTATTGACGAAGTAGATGGCGAAAAAGGCTACTCTACAAACGAAAGAACAGGTATTCGTCCATCGTTAGATGTTAATGGTATGTGGAGTGGTTACACCGGCGAAGGAGCCAAGACTGTTCTTCCATCAAAAGCCTATGCTAAAATTTCTATGCGTTTAGTTCCAAATCAAGATCACGAACAAATTGCGGAACTATTTAAAACACATTTTGAAGCAATAGCACCAAAATGCGTAAAGGTAAAAGTAACAGCACTGCACGGCGGACAGGGTTATGTATCGCCAATTGACATGATAGCATATCAAGCTGCCGAAAAAGCATTTACTGACTCGTACGGAAAAGCACCTATTCCAACTCGTAGTGGTGGTAGTATTCCTATCATATCTACTTTCGAAAGCGTACTCGGAATAAAATCAATTCTAATGGGTTTTGGACTAGAGGCAGATGCGATACATGCTCCTAACGAGAACTATCCGTTAAAGCAATTCTATAAAGGAATAGAAACAATTCCTGGTTTTTATAAGTACTTTACTGAAATGATGGAGAATAAATAAAATCAATTCAGTTTACTGATGTAACAAAAAAACGACGAGCCAATAGGTTCGTCGTTTTTTTTTGATTGTGATAACTTTACTATAAATAGTAAGAGATTTATTATACAATGTAGCACTGCTGACACAAAGAAGAGTATGATCATTGTGGAGAAATTCGATACAGCTACAATAGTTGTAGAGATAGGAATTGTCCTAAATATCAAAATACTAAGCAAGCTATATGGGTTGTTTATTGCCAAAACTTTTGTTATCGACATTAAAAAAACCAACTCTTTAGTAGGCCACTAGTTACAAAGAGAAATATTACTACTGTTATATTTATTCCCCCACAATAATAAAAACAACCAACCCCTCGATAAGTACATAGAAACCGGGATGTTTAACAAAGAGATATTTTTTTAATCATCACTTTGTGTATTTAGATTTTAGGTATGAGTCGGTTGATCGAATTAAACGAATTTTTATTCTGCTCATTGGATAGTGATTAAGGTTGAGAGATAAGTAGTATAGGATATAGAGTTGTGCCGATTAGAATATTATAAAAACAAGAACAAACGTCCGTAAAGTAGAATAACACCACCCTTAAAAACGAAAAACAGTTGTATCTTTACATCAAATAAATCGCAAAAACCTACTAAATATGTTACGTTACAACTTCGATAGAATATTTAAAGTGCGCGGCAAACATTTTCCGGTTAATTATTTATCCAAATCAAAACTTTCACCCTTCCTTGCTTC
The DNA here is from genome assembly GCA_034722575.1 of Bacteroidota bacterium. Classification (GTDB taxonomy): domain Bacteria; phylum Bacteroidota; class Bacteroidia; order Bacteroidales; family JAIPAH01; genus JAIPAH01. Next base: position 3,473 of record JAYEOD010000423.1, read on the forward strand.
AAAAGTAAAAAACAATCTGATATCGCAACCAAGAATGAAAAAAATCAAAGCAGCTATAATACTATTATTAGCAGTCTTTTTTGCAGGATGCGAAAAAGACGAACCACTTATACCCGAAGAAGAAATCCCAACAGAATTAAATAAAGAAGGCTTTGCCATTGATTCTTATAATAACATTATTATATATAATGGGGAATCAATAGTAATAAATAATGGAGAGTTAATATTAGGCGATACTATTTTTAATATCGAGACCACAGATAATGAACTCTCGATTGGCAAAGAGTATTTCACAACATTAAACGGACAAACTTATAGGATATTCTATACAGAATTACCAATTGTTTCGATAACAACCAAAGGAATAGAAATTGTGGACACCCCACCGGTTAAAGGCAATATGCATTTGCTCGAAACCGGGAAGAAACCTTTAAACTTTTTTATTGAAGTTGAACTTCGTGGAGGAGTATCTCAATTATATCCAAAAAAATCATACAGCATAGAGTTATGGAAAGACGAAAATGGAAATGAAACTGAAAAGAAACCTCTGTTGGGAATGAGAGATGACGATGACTGGATACTGGACGGACTTTGGAATGAACCAATTAGAGTTAGAGATTTTACATCGCATGCGCTTTGGCTTGAAATAGGAAGAGTACAATACCAAAATAAAAATATGACACTAGGAATTAACCGAAAATACTGTGAACTGTTCCTTAACGGAAAATATAAAGGAGTATATTATCTTGGCGAAAGAATTGACCGAAAACAGCTCGATTTAGAAAAATACAATACTCAAATGGAAGGAGAATTGTATAAAGGTTATGCATGGGCAAATGGTGTAACCTACAGCGGCGTGGACGATTTTGACAATAATTATTTGACATGGAGTGGTTACGAAGCTAAATATCCGAAAACCACAGACAAAATGGATTGGAGTAATTTACACGGACTTGTTGACTTTACTGTAAATAGTTCACAAGAAAATTTTAATAACGAAATTGCTTCAAAAATAGATTTAGACAATGCGATAGATAATTACATTTTCTTGAATTTGCTGTATGCAACCGATAATAGAGGAAAAAATTTATATACCGGAAGATATAATAGTTCGTCATTATACTTTTTTGTGCCATGGGATATGGATGGTTCTTTCGGCGATAATTGGAAAGGTGAGAGAACCGACATTACCGACAAATTGCTATCAAACGGGCTATATGACAAACTTTTAAATTTTCATGAGTTCAAAAGCGGTGTTAAAGAGAGATGGAACGAATTGAGAAACAACAAATTAAATACAGCCTACTTAAAAAAACTCTTCAGAGATAATTATGAATATTTAGAGAGGAATGGGATATACTATAAAGAATCTTTAGTTCCTGATATTACACAAAATTATAGCGAAACAGAAATTGACTTTATAGAATCGTGGATCGAACGCCGAGCAATATTTTTGGATTCATATTTTAACGATTTATGAAAAACATAATCACCACCAATGAAAAAGAGATCTAAAAAAATAATTTGTCTTACTGTATTTTGGATGCTATTATATATCTCAACTGCTTTAGGTTACACATTATTTACGCAGTATCATCACTATGCTAATTATGCTATAAGTTTGGGAGAGCTCTTTGTAAAAGGGCTAGTAATTTTTAGCGGGTTACTCCCTTTGGCAGGATATCATATTTATAAATTGTATTGCAAAAAATAATAACACCAATGTATTTCGGTACAAATCCAAAACGACTCAAAAAGCACATGCTTTTTGAGTCGTTTTGGGTTTATTGATATAGATTATCTATTAGAAACTATAATTTGGTTTCTTATTTTTTTTGTAATTTTCTACTCCCTTATCAAGAAATTGTACAAATTCTTCAACATCTAAATCATACGATCTTGGCTGCACAAGAATATCGTCTTGTCCCATAAGCACATAATAAGGCTGAGCATTTACATTAAATTTTGTGATTTGGTAATCAGCATTTTTCTTTCCTAAAGTCTTTTTTACTTTATTGTCGTAAGATGACTTCACCCACTCGCTTTCAGGAAGGTGTGTTTTATCATCAACATAAAGAGCCAGAACAATATAATCTTCGCGTAAGCGCTTTAACACACGTGGATCGGACCATACATTAGCCTCCATTTCGCGACAATTAACACAACCATGACCGGTAAAATCGACAAAAATAGGCTTATCAAGTGCTTTAGAACATGCTAATGCCTGCTCATAATCGAAATATCCTTCTAAACCATGTGGAAGATGTAAGAAATTGCTGTATTTCGCATCTTCGCACTGCGAAATATTATCACCATTACCACTATTATAATTAGCTATTTTAAGATTATCTCTTACAATTGAATTAACATCAAAATCCTGTGTATGTTGCGGTGGCACATAACCCGACAATGCTTTTAGAGGAGCTCCAAACATACCCGGAACAAGATAAACAACAAATGAAAATACAATAATCGACATAAATAATCGAGGCACACTAACAAATTTCACATCGCTATCGTGCGAGAACTTAATTTTTCCCAGCAGATAAAATCCAAGCACAGCAAATATCACAATCCATATTGCAAGATAAACTTCTCTGTCGAGGATTCCCCAATGATATGTTTGATCGGCAATACTCAAGAACTTTAAACCCAGAGCCATCTCAATAAGACCAAGAATAACCTTTACAGAGTTCAACCATCCACCGGATTTTGGCAAACCGCTTAACCACGAAGGAAAGAAAGCAAACATAGTAAATGGTAATGCAAAAGCCAATGAAAACCCAAACATTCCAACAATAGGCTTCAGCACCATTCCGCCTGCCGATTCAACAAGAATAGCACCCACTAACGGACCGGTACATGAAAAAGAGACTAACACCAAAGTAAACGCCATAAAGAAAGCGCCTGAATAACCGCCTTTATCTGCTTGCTTATCACTTTTATTCACCATCCAGCTAGGCAGAGTAATTTCGAACATCCCTAAGAAAGAGGCTGCAAAAATCATAAAAATCAAGAAAAACATCACATTTGGTAGCCAGTGAGTACTTAGCCAGTTAGCAAAATCTGCTCCAAATGTAACGGCAACAACAGTACCAACTACTGTATAAATAAATATTATCGAAAGCCCATAAATAACAGCCTGTATCTTGCCTTTTGTTTTATGCTTTTCGTCGTGCATAAAAAAGGTGACCGTCATAGGGATCATAGGAAATACACAAGGCGTAAGAATAGCTGCTAAACCGGCTATAAAAGAGAGAAAGAAAAACCACCATAACGATTTGCTTTCGTGCGATTTATTTGCATCTAAAGCATTATCGCTACTCAATGCTGTATTATCACCGGCAATAGCCGCAGAAGTTTCTTCTCCGCCATTCATTTTAAAATCAAACTCCACATCAGTAGGAGGAAGACATCGGGAATCGTCGCAACACATATATTCCAAATACCCTTTTATAGAGAAGGGTTTATCCGATAACAATTTTACTTTTTGAGTAAATATTACTTCATCAGCAAAATAAGCTACTACCATCTTAAAATTTTCATCATACTCTTCTATTGCTTTTGGCTCGACAACCTTATCGATTAATTCGATATTATTATTCTCATCAAAAACAAATAAAGTAGCAACAGGACCATCCTCCGGAACATATTGCGAATACAAATGCCAATGTTGTTCGAGAGTAGCTTTAAATTGCAGTTCTACTACATTATCGCTAATTTTTTTACTAGCAAAATGCCATTTTACCGGCTCAAGAATTTGTGCATTAACAGTCTGCATCGTTATTAACATAACAACAACAAAACTTATAAAGCGGGACATTCTACCTAATACATTAAATTTATTCTTCATTATTTTTTATATTATTTCTATCGTCAATATTTGTTTTGTTTTTGGAGTAATTTTAAATCTATCATCCAATCTATTTCCAATCACCCAAACTATTTTTCCATCCGATTCAATAATCCAAGTATTTTCTTTATCGATGAGCGAAAATTTATTATCAACAAAATAATCACTCAACTTTTTCATTCCCTTCATTCCCAATGGGCGGAATTTATCTCCTTTTATCCATTTTCTTACAACAAGAGGGAATTTTAATTTATTATAATCAACCATTCCCATATCCTTGTTAGTAGATATGACAGTGTTTTTAGTAAATGGTTGCTTTATAATATTAAGTTTAACGCCACAGTCGATAATTTGTTCCTCATCATAAATAGCAAAACAACTGCTTTGGTGATGATTAATTGGTGTTAGCACCAAAAAATCTCTATCACGCACCAGACGATATTTAGCAGAATAAAATATTTTTCCCGATTCTTTATTTATCGAATCAATAACATTAGAAACCACATCATAATTAAATCCGTACTGTTTCAGTATTTGAAAGAGAAATGTTTTTTTTCCGGAAATATTAATTAAAGACTCTATCTCTATATATTTCGCACCATCTTTTTCAGAAACAATACTATTTTTTTTCTCTTCAATAAATGAATTAAGAAGCATCTCTGTTTCTCTAAATCGAGCAATATTATTATTAAACATCGATTTAGAATTCTTATCAATATCTGACAAAACAGGCATTAATTTATGTCGAATTTTGTTTCTAAAATGTTTAAAAGAGGTATTAGAACTATCCTCTCTGAATTCAAGATTATTATCGGCGGCATATTTTTCTATCTCATCGCGATAAGCAAATAAAAGAGGACGAATCACATTATTTTTCTTTGGCAGGATGCCATGCAGTCCCGATATTCCTGTTCCGCGAAACAAATTAATAAAAAAAGTCTCCAGTTGGTCGTCGAGATGATGACCTGTAGCAATCAGCTCAAAATCGTTTTCCACAGACAATACATTAAACCAATCATACCGCAAATCGCGTGCAGCCATTTCAATGGAAACGCCATTTTCAGAGGCATAACCAGCGGTATCGAATGATTTCAAAAACAGTTCGACATTATATTTTTTTGCTAACTCCTCAACAAATTTCTGATCATTATCCGATTCATCGCCACGCAAATTAAAATTACAATGAGCAATAGAAAACGCAAATTGCGCCTTACTAAATAAGTCGAGCATAACAACAGAGTCAACGCCACCCGAAACAGTTAGCAACACTTTAGAATTTTCCGATATCAACTTCTCTTTACTAATAAAACCAATAAAACTTTTGTACATCTTGCAAAAATAGTGAATTCAACTTTAATAGATTTACTTATGGCGATATAATAAATGTTAATAATAAAAAAAGCCGGATAGAATAGACTATCCGGCTTTTTAGATATTATTATAAAAAAACTACATATCCCATGTATCGCCGCTATTAAGCAAATCGTCCATACAATGAATATTCGAAATTTCTTTTTGTTCTTTTATTTGAGAAACCAACTGGTCATCGTATGTTTCGGCTTTAACAGCTCTAATAACACCAAAAACAGCAGGAAACTCAGGTGGATACATATTAGCTAGTTTAAGATGCAAAGATGAATCAGGATTCTTTTTATCGTGAACAAGAATATCATCAATAGAGACACCCTCTTTTCCAATTTCCACAACCTCCACCTTATTATTAGCATTAATACGTAATCCTTTCTCCTTATTTTTACCAAACAACATTGGCTCGCCGTGTTCTATATGAATTTGATTATCGTCGCGAGTCTCTTTTGAAGTAATCAACTCATGAGTTTTATCATTAAATATCACACAGTTTTGAAGAATTTCCACTACAGAAGCGCCATCGTGTTCGGCAGCCTCTTTCATAACCTTTCGCATCGACTTAGGATTTGAATCTAAAGTACGGGCGAAAAATTTTCCTTTAGCGCCAATTACAAGCTCTCCCGGATTAAAAGGATGCTCGATAGTTCCGTTAGGAGATGTTTTAGTTATCCTACCCTTAGGAGTAGTAGGAGAATATTGTCCTTTTGTTAAACCATAAATTTGATTATTAAAAAGGAGCATATTAATATCGATATTTCTACGTATAATATGAATAAAGTGGTTACCACCAATAGCCAAAGAATCACCATCACCGGTAATCATCCATACACTAAGCTCAGGATTAGCAAGCTTAACACCGGTAGAAATTGCAGCAGCACGACCATGAATACCGTGAATACCATAGGTATCCATATAATATGGGAAACGCGAAGAGCAACCTATACCCGAAATAACACAATAATTCTCTTTTTTATATCCTAATTCGGGGAAGACTTTTTCAACAGACTTAAG
>JAYEOD010000424.1:0-9702 GCA_034722575.1 Bacteroidota bacterium
CACAAGTTAAACTATAGGTGGGGAGAAAAAGCAAAAGCTTCTATAGTTACAGTTAACAATCCCGAGATGCTTAAAAAGATCAGAAAATACAGTCGTAAAGGAAAATCGATAGAAGAAATTACTGAACATTTCAACACCGATTCTACTATTAACGTAACAATTACCGAAGGCATCTTTACAAAAAAAGAGAATAATTACATTAAAAAAGCGAAGTGGAAAAAGGGTTTAAATGACAACATAGTAGAGGGCGACAAAACAACGTTTGTAATGATTCATAAAATTGTTCCTCCTGCGCCAAAAACACTAAACGAAGCAAAAGGTTTAATTACTGCCGATTATCAAAACCATCTGGAAACAGAGTGGATAAAAGAATTACGCAGTAAATACGACTTTAAAATAAATAAAAATGCTTTAGAATCTATTAAAGAGTAATGACTATTAAGCGTATTATAATTTTTTTAGTTCCTATCATACTGTCCTCTTGCGGAACAGGTTTTCGTCCAAAATCGGACGATGCTATTTTGGCAAGAGTACAGGATGAATATCTTTTGGAATCGGAGGTTACAACCTCTATTCCTAATAACATCGCGCCAAGCGATAGTATTGATATAGCTAAAATTATTATAAAAAAATGGGTCGATAAAAAAATTCTTCTTGAGAAAGCAAAAAACAACTTATCTGAAAACGATTTAGACTTTTACAAACAACTTGATGATTATAGAAACTCATTAATAACATATAAATACGAAAGCAAATTACTACACCAAACTCTTGACACAGTAGTAAGTGACGACGAGATAAAAAACTATTTCGAGAAAAACCGGAACAATTTTTTACTGGATGAAGATATCTTAAAAATCAATTATCTTATCCTCTCTTTAGATTACAAAAATGCTTCGGAAGCCAGAAAACTTTTTTTTTATAACAACAATCTTTTTGAGATAGAAGAGTATTGCAAAAAAAATAATTTGATATATTATTTAGAGGATAAATGGTTACAGTTTCCGGAAATAAAAAATCATTTACCACTGAAAATTAATTCTATATCAGATATAAAATATAACGACCACGAATTTAAAGATGCTAATTTTCAGTATTTTGTAAGGATTATTGACACAAAACAGAAACAAGAATTAAAACCAATCTCTTTTGTTAAAACAACTATTATTGAAATAATCATCAATAAAAGAAAACAACTACTGTTGAAAAAAATGCATGAAGAGATTTTTAACGAAGGCATTAAAAAAAATAAAATAGAAATATATTAGCGAACACATCGTTATAAATTTTCAAAACGAAGAATATGAAAAAAGTACTGATTATCACATTATTTACATTGCTTTCGGCATCAATTTTTGCTCAAAAGACAGTAATTGACGGAATAGCAGCTATTGTAGGGAAGAATGTTATTCTTCAATCTGATGTTGAATCGCAATATCTACAACTACGCATGCAGGGAGAAATTTCCGGTGGTAGCGCGGCAAAATGCCAAATATTAGAAAACATAATAATACAAAAACTACTTCTTAACCAGGCCGAATTAGATAGTTTGGAAGTTTCGGAAGAGCAAATAGAGGCAAATATGGATCAAAGAATCCGTTATTTTGTTGGGCAGATGGGATCGGAAAAAGAGTTGGAAGAATACTACAACAAAAGTATTGAAGAGATTAAAGATGAGTTTCGTGAGATGATTCGCGAACAAATGTTAGTTGAAAAAGCAAAAAACGCCATTGCATCTAATGTAAACATCACCCCTTCGGGCGTTAAGGCTTTCTACGATAAAATTCCTGCCGACTCAATACCTTTAATAAAAACCGAATATGTTATTGGACAGATAGTTCAGGAGCCTCCTGTTAACGCAAAAGAGCTAAATGAAACACGCGGCAAATTAAAAAAATTCAGAGAAAGAATTATTGCAGGCGAGCGTTTCTCTACCATTGCAATACTCTATTCGCAAGACCCGGGATCGGCCAAAAAAGGTGGTGAATTAGGTTTTTACGGACGTGGAGAGCTATATCCTGAATTTGAAGCAGTTGCTTTTAATCTTGAAAAAGGACAAGTTTCGGAAATTGTTAAAACAAAAGCTGGATTTCATCTTATACAACTTATCGAACGTCGTGGCGATTTAATTAATGTGCGTCATATATTATTAACGCCAAAACCATCGATATCCGATATTGCAGAAGCCAAAACAATGCTCGACTCTATTGCAAAAGAGATTCGCAGCGCTAACATGACTTTTGCCGAAGCAGCATTAAAACACTCCGACTCTCCAGACAAGATTAATGGTGGTATAATGGTTAATCCACGAACCAATAACAACAAATTTTCTGCCGACGCTTTAGAACCAAATGTAATGTACGCCGTAAAAAATATGGAGATAGGAGAAATATCTTCTGCCATACCAATGGTTACCGACGAAAATAAAAAAGCTTACAGAATTCTTTTCTTAGAAAATAAAACAGAACCTCATAAGGCAAATCTTAAACAAGACTATAACAAGCTGCAAGAGTGGGCTAGAGAAGACAAAAAAAATAAAAAGCTAAGAAATTGGACTGACGAAAAAGCCAAAAAGACTTATATAAAAATAATGGATCTTTATAACAGCTGCAATTTAGAAGCTAAATGGGGTAATGAGATTGAATAATATGACAACGAAAACTGATCTACAAAACTTATCCGATTCACAAGCTATTGATTTGTTTAGGGAAAAGTATAGCGCCCTAACAAAAGAGATCAGCAAAGTAATTATTGGTCAGGATGAGGTTATCAGAAATATGATAATATCCATCTTCAGCAAAGGGCATGCTCTGCTGGTAGGAGTACCGGGATTAGCTAAAACACTGTTAGTAGGAACTATTTCGGAAGTACTGGGAATTAATTACAATAGGATACAGTTTACGCCTGATTTAATGCCATCGGATATTATTGGCACAGAAATCCTTGATGAGAAAAGACATTTTAAATTTCATCAGGGGCCTGTTTTTGCTAATATAATTCTTGCTGACGAAATTAACAGAACACCGCCAAAAACACAAGCTGCATTACTAGAAGCTATGCAGGAAAAATCGGTTACTGTTACAGGAAACACATATCAATTAGAGCATCCATTTTTTGTTCTTGCAACACAAAACCCTATCGAACAAGAGGGCACATATCCTTTACCGGAAGCCCAACTCGATAGATTTATGTTTAATATTGATTTGAATTATCCTTCCTTCAGCGAAGAGATAGAAATTGTTAAAAGCACTACATCAGGGAACAATAAAAAAATCAATAAGATTTTAGATAGAGAAGAGATTCTGTTTTTCCAAAATCTTGTATTAAAAATCCCTGTCCCCGATAAGGTGTATGAGTATGCCGTAAATCTTGTAGCCTCTACTCGTCCGGGTACACCGAAAGCGCATAAATACGCTAACGAATACTTGCACTGGGGAGCCGGGCCACGCGCTTCGCAATATTTAATTATTGGCGCAAAAGTGCATGCCGCAATTAACGGAAAATATTCTCCCGATATTTCGGATGTTAAAGCAATTGCAACACCAATACTACAACACCGATTAGTGCATAATTACAAAGCCGAAGCAGAAGGATTCTCTTTAAAAAAGATAATTCAAGAGTTACTTTTACAGGATTTTGGAGGCAAATAAACAGAGCTTTTTAAGCTTTATTAAAGCATATATTTTATACCCATTAAAAATATCCCTTATTCTTTTGAAGATCAGGGATGTTTTTTTGTTATTAAACTTTTGATTCATACTTTTGTAAAACTCAAACTCAACTCAAAATAGTATTATGATCAAAAGTTCTAAAGTGTATAGTGGCAAAACACTTGCAATTCTCACAGGAGGAGGTGATACTCCCGCAATAAACTCAAGTATAGAATCGATTCGTAATCGCGCCTCTATGTTAGGGTTCAGGATTTACGGAATACGTAAAGGATGGAAAGGATTATTAGGAGAAGGTGATATTGTGGATATCACAAATGTGCCTTACGAAGGATGGTATGGAGGAACTGCATTAGGAAGCAGCCGTACAAACCCATTTCCCTCGAAAAAAAATCCCGAAAATCGTGTTCCACAAATTTTACGCAACCTAGAGAGGTATAAAATCGATGTATTGGTTACTATTGGTGGCGACGATACAAATGGCGCAGCAAAAAGACTCTACGAAGAGGAGGGCATTCCTGTAATTGGTTTTCCAAAAACCATTGACAACGATTTAAAAACAAAAACCATCCATCACTTTCAAGATCAAGAAATCGAGGCGGTTTTATGTCCGGGATTTCCATCTGCAGCAAAAGGCGTAGCCGAATTTACAGGCAGAATACGCTCTACTGCCGAATCGCATAACAGAATTATTATACACGAAATAATGGGTCGCAATGCAGGATGGCTAACAGGTAGCGCAGTATTTGGTGGTTCTCAACTAGCTCTAATTCCCGAACATCATATCAACAAAGAGACAAAAAGGGAATTCTTTGAAAAAGTAAAACAAGCCTACATGGATTCTCCATCAAAAAGTCTGATTATCCCTGTATCTGAAGGTGTTAGATGGTATGATGAAGAGAAACAAAAGGTTGATGTTGTTCACGCCAGTTCAGAGATGGATGAATATGGTCATCCACGCTTTGGAGGTATCAGCGGAATTATAGCATCGGAAATAACCAAAGAATTAGGTATTGATGCCCGATCGCAAATCAACGGATACTTTGCCCGTTCGGGCACTTGTCGTAAATACGACAGAAGATTAACCACAACACTTGCCGACAGAGTAGTTGACATGCTTCTTCGCGAAGATTATGGTAAGATGCCGGTAATGAAAAATATTGTCCCATATATTGAAGTAGAAGAATTTAACACTACCACAATGGATATGGGAAATATTGGTAATCAACCTTTAAACGATGTCTATTACAATAAAGAGGAATTCAAATTCACTGATGCTTATAACGATTTTCTTACAAAAGTATTACGCACAATGCGATTTAAAGAGTTTCAACCAAATTTTCCTAAGGTGAGTTATTATAATTTATAATCATTCCAAATACGTGTTAAAACGATCGATAAAAATCGTTTTAACACGTATTTGGTATAACAATTCCTATTATTGAACCACCAGCTGAACCGTTTTTCGGCTGCGTTGTTCCAGAAGAATTTTTTTTCCGGCACTCATTTTATTAATCGACTCTTCGTTATAATGGCGGATTGTTACAAGTTGCAAATCGCTGTTATATCTTACATGATATTTTTCTTTTAACCGATTTAGCAAGCTTTTTAACTTACTTTCGTTATAATCGAAACAAACAGATGTTGTAATAGCAGAGTGCTGCATCATGTTAATTTTTATGTTTAAAACAGAAAAAACACCATACAAGGTGTGAAGATTTTCTTCTGCAATAAAAGAAAAATCGCGTGTAGAAATAGAGAGAAGCACCTGTTTACTTTTCAGGATATATGAGGTATGAATATCATCACTGTCGGTTCCTTTATTAATAACAGTTCCTTCCTTATCGGGATGGATAAACGACTTTACAAGCAGGGTAATATTACTATTTTGTAGAGGCTTTATTGTTTTGTGATGTATTACTTTAGCGCCATAATAAGCTAATTCAATAGCTTCGTGATAAGAGATGCTGTCAAACTTTTTTGTCTGATTAAAAATACAGGGATCACAATTCAAAATTCCTGCAACATCTTTCCATATAGTAACGCTTTCGGCACCGGAGACTGCTCCCATAATAGCAGCTGAATAATCCGATCCTTCCCTACCCAGAGTAACAACATCACCGGTTTCTGTTCCTCCCACAAAACCCTGAATAATATTTACTTTATCTTTTTTAAAAACACTATTAAAATTCTTTTGTGTAGCATCAAAATCCACACTCCCTTCACGGAAATTACTGTTTGTTCTAACAACTTTACAAGCATCAAGCAAAACATTTTCTATCCCACAATTCGATAAATAGAGACTTAATATTGTTGTAGATATTTTTTCTCCGAAAGAGACTATCTTATCATAAACAAAATCGTGATTTTCATCAACAGGCAGTTGTAATATATTGTTAAGTGCCGTAAACAATGCCTCTAAAACATCTCGCTCTTCGCTCCTCTTTTCAAACAGTTCATCAATAATATTATCGTGAAAATTTTTAATAAAACCAAACCTCTGTTCTACATCCTTATTCTTACAATAATATGCATCAGTCAACTTCTCAAAAGCATTAGTCATTTTCCCCATTGCCGAAAAAACAACAATAGCGACAGATTTTTTTTTAAGAATCGACACCACATTTTTTATAGAATCAGCATCTTTTATTGCTGCGCCTCCAAATTTATACACCTTCATAACAACACTAAAATATTATTTAATTTGAAATACTAAACAAATTTAATATTTTTGTTTGATTCCTACCATAAGGAATATAACTCAACACAACTTTATGAAGACTCTTATAGAATTTATTAACGAAAAACAAGAAGACTTTCCTTTTGCTACCGGCGATTTAACCCGATTACTAAATGATATTGGCATTGCAGCAAAAATAGTTCACCGCGATATAAACATGGCAGGGCTTACAAACATCCTTGGATACGAGGGTGGTGTAAATGTACAAGGCGAAGCACAAAAAAAACTCGATGTATTTGCCAACGATCACTTTATTAAAGCGTTAAAAAATGGTAATCAAGTATGCGCTATTTTATCAGAAGAGAATGACGAAATAATTTCTTTTGACAACCCGGGATCCAAAAGCGGCAAATATGTTGTTGCCATGGACCCTTTAGACGGCTCATCAAATATAGAGGTAAACGTACCCATTGGAACAATATTTTCGGTTTACAGAAGAAAATCTGACATTGGATCAAAAGGCACTGAACAAGATCTTTTACAAAAAGGAAGAAATCTTGTTGCCGCAGGATATATTCTTTACGGTTCATCTACAATGATGGTTTACTCTACCGGATATGGAGTTAATGGATTTACTTACGATAACTCAGTAGGGCTTTTCCTACTATCACATCCCGAAATGAAAATCCCTGAAAGAGGATCTATATATTCTATTAATGAAGCAAATTACCTTCATTTCCCCGAAGGTGTAAAAAAATATATTAAATACTGTCAAGAAGATGATTCCAGCACCAACAGACCTTACACAACGCGATACGTTGGTTCGTTAGTGTCTGATTTTCATCGAAATCTAATTCGTGGAGGAATATTTATTTATCCGGGCAACGCAAAAAATCCATTAGGAAAATTACGTTTGATGTACGAATGTATTCCCATGGCTTTTTTAGCAGAACAAGCCGGAGGAAAAGCCTCTGATGGTTTTAGTGATATTTTAGATATTGAACCACGCACTATCCATCAACGCGCCCCACTATTTACCGGATCAGCACGAATGGTGAATGATGCAACAGAATTTATGTACGACTACTCACGAGAATTTCAAACAATAATTGAACGCAAAATGGATGCTCTTATTGAGAAATAGCAACTCGTTTTCATATACCCAATCCTTCAAGGTTTTTAAAACCTTGAAGGATTATCGAAATCTTGGTAACTGCTTAATGAATGTTTTACCTAAACTTCATCCGGCTTAAATTCAACCACTTCAACAACTCCACCAGAAGATAAATCGCCTAAAACTATATCACCTATCCTCACACGGATTAATCTTAAGGTAGGAAACCCAACTGCAGCAGTCATTTTACGTATCTGCCTGAACTTACCCTCATTTATAGTTATCGACAACCAACTTGTAGCACCATGTCTTTCACTTCTTATCTTTCTTGTTCGAGGCTCAAAAACAGGAGGAGGATTTAAAGGAGCAGCTTTACAAGGCAGAGTCATATACTTCTTCCCTCTTATACCTATCTCTACTCCATTTATTAACTTCTGTATTGCTTCATCAGTAATCTCACCATCTACTTGGGCATAATACTCTTTCTCAACCTTTTTACTTCTTACTTGTTCACTAACTTTACCATCAGTAGTCAATAATAATAACCCTTCCGAATCTTCATCTAAACGACCTATAGCCATAGTTCCCTCAGGAAAATTAAAAAGTTCGGCCAATAACTTTTTATTTTTACGCTTTGTTTGATTATTAACAAACTGCGAGAGATACCCATAAGGTTTATGAATTATAAAATGACGATGTAAACTCATTAAAAAATATTTTCGTGTATAAAAATTATTGTCATAAAAGTTTCATATACCCACCCCTTCAAGGTTTTAAAAACCTTGAAGGGGTATCGTTACACTTTATTATTTATTAGTAATAATTAATTTACCTGAATAATAATTTGATTTACTTTTTATAGAGTAGATATATAACCCGCCTGATAATTGATAATTACTTAAATTAATTTGCTCGTTATTAGATATTGATTTACTAAAAATCTTTTGTCCGTAAGCACTATACAAACTAAAATAGGTAAGGTTATTTAACCTACTATTTTCAATTTCAATACATTTGCTCTCTCTGTTATAAAACACCTTGTAATTATCAACCAGTTCTTCTACACCCACACCAAAAGTGTAATAGCAATCATCGTAATCGGGATGCATATAATACACTGTGTTATCATATTTATAACAGAGTAAACTATATACTGGCTGACCGGTTAAATTATAGCCCGGATAAATAATACCTTTATTCAGGCTCCCAATTCCTTCAACCCACACATCCGGCACAGAAGAATAAACATCTTCAAGTGCGATTCTTTTACGCAATTCGCCATTTATTAACACCTCATCAACTGTAATAACTTCCATTTGCACTGTAACACCACCTGATAGTGGATTTGCAATTTCAACCACATCGCCAACGCCAGCCGAAAAATCGTATATTAACCCCTCATTACCGGCAAGATCCCTTAAAAACACCTGTCGGTTAATAGTGTCTTCTCTAATCATTAAATCCATAAAAAACCAATTCTCTTCATTCTCATCATACGTTGCCTCTACTTTTTTGTATGGCACACTATTAATAACAGTATCCTGCCCTACAAATTTTATTATTTGAGTATAATAAGAAGGGGGATAATGCACAATTTTTAAAACATTCCATTTAGCAATTGTATCCACAACATGCCAATTGTTCTGAGAGTGTATCTCTGTAGAAAATAACACCAGAATCATAGTTAATTTTAATAAAGTTTTTGTTTTCATCCGCTTATAATTTGTTTTTCATCGAATTGATCTAATTAAACTAATTTTTTTGAATCAAAAAAATTAGAATTATGTTATATCTTACCCATTCAATCAATCTCAATCTTAACCTCAACCTCAACCTTAGCCTCAACCTCAACCTCAACCTCAATCAAAGAATAACCCAAGTTTTGAAGTTGAGTAACTAATTGATTTTCTAATATTTGTTCAGGTTATTTACTCATATACTGTAATAATCAAAAATAAATACAACAATTGTGATATATCTCATATATATTATATACTTTTGTAACAAGTTCATCTTCCAGTTGGAAGAAGGAAATCGAAAAACGCAAACCTTGATGTTCTGCGTTTTTTGCATTTTACAGAACTTCATTTAATCTTCTCATTTTATATTTCCTGATAAATTTATTCTTCTTTGCATCTTTCCCTCGAAGATTATAGGCTGTTAATAAATAGTACTCGTTAATACCAATTGAACATTGAAATGGCCGATAAATTCTTCATCTTTTCCAGTTTTACCGCACT
>JAYEOD010000425.1:0-9696 GCA_034722575.1 Bacteroidota bacterium
GTGTTTATTTTTATAATGTAAGAGTTAATAACAGTGTTATTACTAAGAAAATGGTTGTTAGATAATTATTTTCATTGATATATTTAAAAAGCCGATTGCATATGCAATCGGCTTTTTTTTGATTAAAAAATTAATCGCAGTGTTTTTATTATCCCCTCGCCTTTTAAACTAATCCTTCATTACATATAATCTTAATATTACAGGAGACTTTTCTTTAAACGCTTGTTCTTCTGCTGTTAATTGTATAATTTCACAGAATTAAAACCATTATAACAAAACTATTTACCATGAAAAAATTACTGCTATTATCGATAGCCATAGGGATAAGCATAAGCTCCTTTGCACAAAATCGAGTAACAATTCCACAAAACTGGAAAAACAAAGCAGTTTTAGTTGAACAAACTACTGCCGAAACATTTAATTTCAAACAGAGTACCAACCAAACTACTTCTACAAAAGCAACATCTTTAGATGAAGCACACATTGGTAATACTCGTTACGACTTACAAACAAACAGTACTACTCAAAACAGAATTTATTTCTACGAAGACGGAACAATAGGAGCTGCATGGACTCAAGGTTTTAGTGACCCTAACTTTGCTGATCGTGGTACAGGATACAACTATTTTGATGGTTCTACTTGGGGCGACTTACCTACTGAAAGAATTGAGCCTGTTCGTAACGGATGGCCTTCATATGCTAACTGGGGAACAAACGGAGAAATTACATGTTCTCACACTGGTGGCAATGATGGATTAATCCTTTCTCGTCGTGATACAAAAGGCACTGGTGATTGGGCTTACTCTTACTTACAAGGACCTGATGGAAACCTAGATTTATTATGGCCTCGTATGGTAACAGGTGGTGAAAACAATGATGTTATTCACGTTATTGCAATTACACCTCCTACAGCAAACGGCGGAACTGTTCATGAAAATCTTAATGGCGCACTTCTTTATTCTCGTTCTAATGACGGTGGTGAAACTTGGGCTATTCAAAATCAAATACTACCCGGTACTGATTCTGAATCAAATGTTGGTTTTTCTGGTGACACATATAGTTGGGCAGAACCAAAAGGCGACAACATTGCTTTTATTGTAGGTAATAGTTGGACCGACTTTTTTATGATGAAATCTGCTGACGGTGGCGATACTTGGGAAAAAACTATTATATGGACAAACCCTTACCCTATGTGGGAAGAAGGAACTGTTACAGACACTTTCTACGACGTTGATGGCTCATTCCATATCGCTCTTGATAACACCAACAAAGCTCATGTAGCATTTGGTGTAAACAGAGCTTTGTCTGAAGACGGAGTAGCTAAATCATGGTTCCCTTGGGTTGACGGTATAGCATATTGGAATGAAGACATGCCAACTTATAACGACGGCGGAATAAATGATTTAGATCCTGATGTTCTAGACGAAGCCGGAAATCTTATAGGATATGCTTTAGATGTAAATGGTAACGGCCAATGGGATATTTTAGATAATGACGATAATCCGGGAAAATACTACATATCATCTTCTTCTATGCCTCAACTTGCTTTCGGTGATGACGGTATATTATACTTTATTTATTCTTCTATAATGGAAACTTTTGATGATGGAGCTCAAAACTATCGTCATATTGTTGGTCTTGCTTCAACAGATCACGGTACTACTTGGTCTGCACCTGTTGACCTTACCGGCGATGTTCTTCACATGTTCGACGAATGTGTTTTTCCTAGTATAGCTGCAAATGTTGATGAAGATTACATCCATATTGTTTATCAATCTGATGCTGCGCCAGGGCTAGCTGTTCGTGGTGATGAAGATGATTATGGTGACAATAAATTAGTTTATTTAAAGCTTGATAAAAACGAGCTTGGATTAACTACTGAAATTGAAATTCCTGAAATAAAAACTTTCAGTGTATCTCAAAATATGCCGAATCCATTTAATGGTACTTCTACTGTTAAGGTTACTCTTAACGAAAAGGCTAATGTTACTTTAGAAGTAATCAACTTAGTTGGACAAAAAGTTCTTGAAATAAACAAAGAGCAATTAACACCTGGTACTCATAAAATTGAAATAAACGCTTCTGATTTAGAGACTGGTGTTTATTTTTATAATGTAAGAGTTAATAACAGTGTTATTACTAAGAAAATGGTTGTTAGATAATTATTTTCATTGATATATTTAAAAAGCCGATTGCATATGCAATCGGCTTTTTTTTGATTAAACAAACAATAAAAGACAAAACTATTTCCTATCAAAGAAAACATTTTTTCCGGTGGCACTAATAGGGATTGCAAAAATAATCTTCACATCATCTGCCATCATCTTTAAATTTTTTACTGCAACACCAACAGAATACATCACTCTGTTATCAACTCTATTGTCGGCGGCAATACTCACTGCTGAACCAACGGCAATACCCAAGTCGGTTGTATTAAAAGCGCATGGCACTTCAGGGTATTTTTCTTTTTCAGCACAGTTTTCATAACCACAATAAGAGCAATTTAATCCAATTGTTTTAAATTTCACTCCCAATAATAATATAGCACCGGCGCTTAAAATATTCTTTGCATCGCGAGCAAAAAACGCAGGCCCGCTATTTTTACTAATTCTAATCATCTCATCAGAGAGTACTTTTATTGTGTTATCAGTAACAACAGAAATACAAATATTATCTATTCCACGCGACTTGGGAGCGGTTCTGGCCGCAACAGCCATCTTACTCACAATCTGTAATAAAGCATCCTTTTTTAACCCCTCTTCGATATTATAAATCATCTTTTTATAATTTTTTCTTAATATAAATTAATAGTGCAAAATTATCCAATAAAAAATATAAATTTGCTCAATAAAGATAATACAACAATTAATTAAAAAAAATACTATTATGACTAAAAACATTTCTTCAAAGCAAGCTATTGAGCTTGAAGATAAATACGGAGCACACAACTACCATCCACTACCAGTAGTTTTAGCTAAAGGAAAAGGCGCTAAAGTATGGGACGCTGAAGGAAAAGAGTATTTCGACTTTCTTTCTGCTTACTCTGCAGTAAATCAAGGACATTGCCATCCGAAAATCATTAAGGCAATGACAGATCAGGCTAATACACTAACCCTTACATCAAGAGCATTTTATAATGATGCTTTAGGTCCATACGAGAAATATATCACTGAATATTTTGGTTTCGACAAAGTGTTACCAATGAATTCAGGAGCTGAAGCTGATGAAACAGCAATAAAACTTGCAAGAAAATGGGGATATAAAGTAAAAGGTATTCCTAAAAACGAAGCTAAAATTATTGTTGCAAACGAAAATTTCCACGGGAGAACAATTACAATTATCTCCATGTCTAACGACCCTGATGCATACTCAGATTATGGCCCTTTTACCCCTGGCTTTGTTAAAATTCCATATAATGATGTTGACGCTTTAGCAAAAGAGCTTAAAGACCCTAATGTTGCTGCATTCTTAGTAGAGCCTATCCAAGGTGAAGCAGGTGTTTTTGTTCCGGACGAAGGATACTTAACAAAAGTTGCTGCCTTATGTAAAGAGAATAATGTTCTTTTTATTGCTGACGAAGTACAAACAGGACTTGCCAGAACCGGTAAATTACTTGCTTGCGACCACGAAGGTGTTAGACCCGACATTTTAATTCTTGGTAAAGCATTATCAGGTGGCGCAATGCCGATCTCTGCTGTTTTAGCTGATAATGAGATTATGCTTACTATTAAACCGGGCGAACACGGTTCTACTTTTGGCGGTAATCCTGTTGCTGCACGTGTTGCTATGGCCGCACTAGAAGTACTAAAAGAAGAGAATCTTGCTGAACGCGCTGAATATCTTGGAAAAATCTTCCGTGAAGAGATGGAGAAAATTGATTCAGATATGATTAAGCTAGTTCGTGGTAAAGGACTTCTTAACGCGATAATTATAGAGCCTAAAAACGGTATGGAAGCATGGGATGTTTGTGTTAAAATGGCTGAAAATGGTCTGTTAGCAAAACCTACTCATGGCGATATCATTCGTTTTGCTCCTCCATTGGTGATCTCTGAAGAGGAATTACGCGAAGCTATTGAAATTATTAAAAAGTCTATTTTATCTTTTTAATAGGAAAAAGTTTTTTTAATAAAAAAGCCCGATGAAATATCATCGGGCTTTTTTTGTCCCAGACATTCAGTCTGGCTACATCAAACCATCCGCATCAACCATAGGGCGCTGCCCTATGCTGTGTTGTCAGAGCCTTTCAGGCTCACCCTTCTATAACATTAAACACCAAAATTGAAATCAAAAATCAATTCAGACTGAGAAATTAAAATAACACTAAATAAACATCATAAAAAAAAGGCTGAAGGCCTAAAACAGCTCAGCACAGGGCAACGCCCTGTATTTTGAAACGCCGACAGCAACACAATCAGACTGAAGGTCTGAGATGAAAAACAGAATCAATCTCTAACTTAATTGGTTGAATAAATTTCATGAAATCACCGAGTTGTAATGAATCTACAGGGTCGGCTGATGGAGATTCCAGATGTAAAGGATTAATTGCTGCGCCGTGTTTATAAACTCTAAAATCGAGATGAGGACCTGTTGCAAGGCCTGTACTGCCGACATATCCAATTAAATCTCCTTGTTTTAATTTCTTTCCGCGTTTAATTCCTTTTGCAAAACCATGCAAATGCATATAGGTGGTAGAATATATTGAATTATGCTTTACTTTTACATAACGCCCGCCACCGCGACGTTGATATCCAATTTTTATAACAACTCCATCGCCAATAGTATAAACCGGAGTACCGCGAGGAGCTGCATAATCGACACCATGATGAGCTCTATATATTTTTAACACCGGATGATATCTATTATTACTAAATCGAGAACTAATTCTACTAAATCGTAAAGGAGCTTTTAAGAAAGTTCTTCGCATAGAAGCGCCTGTTTCGTCATAATAATCATCGAGGCTATCTTTTACATATTTAAAAGAATAATAGGGTTCTCCTTGATGCATCAGTAAAGCATTATAAACCTCTCCAACACCTATTTTTTTACCGTCAACATAAAGGTCTTCATATTTTACAACAAACTCATCACCTTTTTTAAGGTCAAAGAAATCTATATTCCAGGCATATATTTCAGACAGACTCAGGGCTACTACAGGGTCACTATCAACAGAAACAAAAGCATTCCACAAAGAGCTCTCTATCGTTCCTCTAGCCCATCTTATTTTTTTAACAATAGTTTTTTCTCCAATAAAAACATCGACATTATTTTTATCAGATAAATTAAGCGTAACATATTTTGTATTATTAATTTCGTAAACAAAATAACATAACTGACTTGTTATTGTATCCTTAAAAAGATGATATGTATTACCGCGTTTAATTTTTCGTACATCAAAAGCAGTGTTTATTTTTTTTACTGCTCTGTTTATCACAGCATAATCAACACCGCTATTAGAAAGGATATCAGCCAAAAACTGATTCTTTTTTACTTTTGCTTCTATATGAAAAAGCGAATCTACCTCTACACCATATTGCAAATAAAATCCTGGCAGTTCTATTTTATCATAAAAGATATCATTTTCTTCTATATCTTGTTTATTATATACACTTGCCAAAAACACAATCAAAATCCCACTTATCAGCAGAACAGCCCCCTCTACAACTCGTCTCACTATACTATTATTTTAATTTGAATAGAGGCAAATTTACCGCTTTTCAATTACAAAACCATCGTGT
This sequence comes from Bacteroidota bacterium, assembly GCA_034722575.1. Lineage (GTDB taxonomy): Bacteria > Bacteroidota > Bacteroidia > Bacteroidales > JAIPAH01 > JAIPAH01. Next base: position 5,736 of record JAYEOD010000425.1, read on the forward strand.
TAAACAAAAAAAGCAGGGAAAAAATCCCTGCTTTTCATTTTATACTATATAACACCACTTGAACATCAAAATGCCCAACATAAATTCATTTGGTGTAACAATTATTTATTCTCAAGAGCAAAATCTCTTCCGGCACGTAACGCACTGATATTTAGCTCAACGATTTTATCACCTTTTTTACCAAAAATCTGCTTAATAGCCGTTTCAAAAAAATCAAAATCCATATCTAAAAATGGAGTTGCAGCACCCAAAACCACAATATTAGCAGCACGTACATTACCTAAATCTTTAGCAATTTGTTCTGCATTAATAATAATATGATTCTTTACTTTTTTTACCTCTTTAACTACCTCATCCATTTCCGGATAGTCAACAATATTATTAAAAGCAACATCATTAGTAATCAACCAACCATCTTGCGAAAGCATAGATAAATAACGTAAAGCCTCCATTGGCTCTACAGAGATCACCATATCCGCTTTCCCTTCGGGGATTAAATCTGAATAAATTGCTTTATCAGATAATCGAAGATTTGATTGCACATCGCCTCCACGTTGACTCATTCCATGAACTTCAGCCTGTTTTAGATTCAGGTTATTATTTATTGCTGCTGTACCAATGGTTGCTGCAATAGATAAAATACCTTGTCCACCTACACCGGCTAATATTATATCTTTTTTCATTTTTTTATTTTTTTGTCAGATGCCACCTTCCGTAATTGATTACTCATTCACATATGTGTTTAAGCGCCAATTAAAGTTTGTTTAATCTGATATTAATCAAATATTATTTTTTAGCACTTGCTTTTGCTCTCATTCTCTTATTAAGAGTTTGGATACACTCTCTACGAGGAATAATAACAGAAACGCCTTCATAAGCAATCTCTTCTTGATAAACCTTTACATTTTCTTCGTGATATTTTGGAAGAGGTTTAATAACCCTTAAGTGTTCTTTTGCAACACCTAAACCAAGACAAATAGAGTCGATACGACCAAGGGCAGAAGAGTCTTGACCACCAGTCATTCCGGCTGTTGAGTTATCAAGAATAAAGACAGTAATATTTGAATTATCATTAATAGCATCCAGCAAACCAGTCATTCCGGAGTGCGTAAAAGTAGAGTCGCCAATTACAGCTATAGCAGGGTACAATCCGGCATCGGCAGCACCTTTTGCCATAGTAATAGAGGCGCCCATATCTACAGTAGTGCTAATAGCATTAAATGGCGATAAAGCTCCTAAAGTATAACATCCTATATCGGCAAATACTTTTCCTTTACCATGCTCTAACATAGCAGCATTCAACGCATTATACGAATCGATATGAGAACAACCTTTACACATTCCCGGTGGACGACCCGAAACAATTTCAGGAATAGCATCACCGGCTTTATAATCCAAGCCTAATGCTTCAGCAATAATATTAGGATTCAGTTCGCCATCGCGAGGCACAGAACCATCTAATCGTCCTTTAACAACAAGATTTTTCGATAATATTCCTTTAACCATTTCTTCGATAAAAGGAGCTCCTTCTTCAAAAAATACAAGTTCGCCACATGCGGCATCCAATTTTTCTATCATAGAAACCGGAACAGGATATTGACTAATTTTTACAACAGGATAAGGCACTTTACCATCAGGATAATTCTCCATTAAGTAGTTATATGCAATACCACTTACAACAATACCTCTGCTTTTATCATCACCATCGATATACCGGTTAAAACCTGCATTTTCAGATTCTGCTAAGAACTGCTCCTGTTTTTGAAGAAGTAGTTTATACCTCTTACGTGCAATAGCAGGAAGTAAGATAAATTGTTTTGGATCTTTTGGTAATTTCAATTCGTTTTGAAGACGTACCTCAGGGCGACGTTGAACACCTGCTCTAGAGTGAGCTAAACGAGTAGTGATACGCATTAGCACAGGAGTCTCCAATTTCTCAGATAAATCGAAAGCATAATGCATCATGTCATATGCTTGCTGTTGATCGTGTGGCTCAAGTATTGGTATCATGGTAAATTTACCATAAAAACGAGAATCCTGCTCGTTTTGAGATGAGTGCATAGAAGGATCGTCGGCAGAAATAATTACCAGACCGCCATTAGCACCTGTAACACCTGAATTAACAAAAGCATCAGCAGCAACATTTAATCCAACATGTTTCATGCTTACAATAGCTCTTTTTCCGGCATACGACATACCAATACCTGCTTCCATAGCAGTTTTTTCATTGGCAGCCCATTTAGAACGAATATCACCTTTTTTCGACTCCTTAGAAGCCTGTATATATTCTGTTATCTCCGTTGACGGAGTACCGGGATAAGCAAAAGCACCCGACAGTCCAGCGTCTATAGCGCCCTGTGCCAGTGCTTCATCCCCTAATAAAAGTAATTTTTGCATTGTATATTTTTTTTTATTTTTACATAACTTCACTTCTCGGTCACTAAACCATATTAAATAATTTCGTTTCCAAGAAAAAAATAATTCTTCACAAATTTAATATAATTTATCGATTTGTAATATTAGAATCCCCTGCCAAACAACACTATTACAATATAAAATATTTCTAAATAGTGTTTATCTATTCCATCCACGGAACTAAAGGTGATTTATAATAATTGATTTCCATAAACTCGAAACGTCTTTTTTGCTTTCCCAACCTAACGCTATACTCTTCCCAGCTTTTATTATCATTAAACGACCATCCCAATTCGGCATATCCGGGTAAACGAGGAACAACCATAAATTCAATATCATCCATATTTTCAATGGTCTCCGTCCATAACGGAGCTTCAATTCCTAAGATATTTTCTTTAATAATTCCATCTACATTAGCATCTAAATCCCAATTATAGGCTTTATCAACTTCGATGTATCCGGTTCAATGAAGCCCCAGCGGACAAGTAGAATCGTATTGCATATCCATGTATGCCGTGGTCGCAGGCGACATTATAATTTTAACATTTTGTATTTTTTAATATGTATCAATCAAGCTGAATATTTTCAATTTTTCATTAAAGTCGATTAGGCTAACAGGTTTATCCGTTAACAATTGTTTTTTATTGGTCGGATGGAGCTCGCTATTATAATCACTATCGTGTATATTAAAACTTTGAATATGGCTCGGTTCATTATTTACAAACTCAACTTCTACACTTTGATGCGGAAGCATATCGAAATAATTATCAGAAAAGCGTCCTTCTATATTATCTATTCGCAAATAAACATTTTTTGCAAGCTTGTTAGTCTCCAATTTAATTACAAAACCTTTTTTTGTTTTTTCTACACTATGTGTGATGATTGGCTTACTCAGATCTAAATCTTTAACAGCCTTAAAATAAATGATATTTTTTGACAGCAATACACTATCAGCATCCACAACATCTGCGCAAAGCAAAATATTATCTCTTTTCATTCCTTTTAAAAACAGATCTAAATCTTGTTGAAAATAGCAGTTACTTGAGTTTGCTTTTATCTCAATACCGATCGCTTTTTGAGATAAGACATCACCATCAAAATCGATAACAGAAAGATTAATATGCGCTTTTATATTTTTTAATTTATCGCTTATCACAAATATTTTGAGTTGATTAAGACTATCCACGTCAGGAGATATTAAAATATTGTTAAAAGCCTTTTTCACAAAATAGTGCATAGCCTTCCAGTTGCCATAGTTATCAATTCCCGACCACGAAGCCACTGGCCAGCAATCGTTGATTTGCCAATAGAGCGATCCCATGCAATGCGGCATATTTCTACGATGAGCCTCTATAGCCATTTTAATTCCTTCGGCCTGTAGCACATGATTCACATAAAGAAACATAGGGAAATCTTTAGGGTCTTTATAATCGCGTTTCATATATTCGCTAATAGTAACATTGCCAATACTTGAGCGCTGATGCGATTTCATCACCTTAGAATTGATATCCCAATCTTTTTGAAGCGCATATTTTTTAACCGAATT
>JAYEOD010000426.1:0-1896 GCA_034722575.1 Bacteroidota bacterium
AAACAATTATCTAAAAACGAAAAAGAGAGATCGCTACTAGTTAATTCTATTGGTAGAAGATGGGATGTTACATTTACAACATTGGTGACATTTGGAGGTGCTGCATTTGCTTCATTTCCTCTGTTTTATTCAACAAGTTTTGGTGGAGCATATTGGGTTTGGATGCTGATACTGTTCAGTTTCATTATTCAGGCCGTCTCTTATGAATATCGCACAAAGACAGACAATTTTCTTGGTCGCAAAACTTATAACACTTTTTTGTTTATAAACGGAATACTGGCAACAGTATTAATTGGTGCAGCTGTGGGAACATTTTTTACAGGCTCTGAATTTTCAGTAGCTAAAATAAATATCACAAATCCTGCAGACCCAATTATTTCCCGATGGGAAACTGCGACTCATGGACTTGAAGCGGCACTAAATATCACGAATTTAAGTCTAGGACTAGCAATACTATTTTTATCGCGCGTATTGGCCGGTTTATACTTTTTAAACACTATTGACAACGTCGATATAGTAAAAAAAGCATCAAAACAGGTTAAAATATGTACAATACCTTTTCTTGCATTCTTTTTACTATTTGTAGGATTAATTCTTACAAAAGATGGTTTTGCCGTCAATCCGGATACAGGTGTAGTTTTTATGGAAAAATTTAAATATTTCCATAACCTGATAGAAATGCCGGCAGTATTAATTATATTTTTGGTTGGTGTTATAGGAGTATTGTACGGAATTTTTCTGGGTGCATTCAAATCATCCGGAAACGGATTTTGGTTTAGCGGAGCAGGTACTGTATTAACAGTTTTTGCAGTTTTATTATTGGCAGGATTTAATAATACAGCTTTTTATCCGTCAACATACGATTTACAAAGTTCGTTAACCATTAAAAATGCTTCGTCAAGCGAATATACTTTAACAGCAATGGCTTATGTCTCTTTATTGGTTCCTGTAGTAATTGCCTACATATGGTATGCTTGGAAATCATTAAATAAGAAAAAAGTCAGCTTTGAAGATATAAACAATGATGATATGGCTTATTAATATCTGACATCAAAATTATTTTAATAAAAAATATATTTAAAAATTATGACCTATACAACAGCAATTATGTGGATAGTATTTTGGCCGATATTTATTACACTATTTTATCAGCTAACTAAATATTTTTTAAAGAGAATAAACTATTTTTAAATTTTAAATTCACAAGCCTGCGCATAAGCAGGTAACAGTCACTGCTTCACTATTTTATTAAAAGTGAAGCGGTGTTTTTATTATCTTTAGATATATAATTATAATAAAACGGTAACTTACGGAGTTTAAACAAATAATAACATCACTTTTATAGTGAAAAAACAAAAAGAAAAAAGAAAATGAAAGCAACAAAAATTAGAGAGAATATTTATTGGGTGGGTGCAATTGACTGGAATGTTAGAAATTTTCACGGTTATCTTACGCAAAGAGGAACAACATACAATGCGTATTTAATAATTGATGAAAAAATTACTTTAATAGATACAGTAAAACCCGGTATGGAAGATGAAATGCTGGAAAGAATATCAGATATTATAGATCCGGCAAAAATAGACTACATAATTTCTAACCATGTAGAGATGGATCATTCCGGCGGATTACCAAGGATTATGGAGCTTGCGAAAAATGCAACTATAATCACCTGTCCTAATGGCGATAAGGGCTTAAAAAAGCACTATAAACAAGATTGGGATTTTAAAATCGTAAAAACAGGTGATAGCCTCAGTTTAGGTAAAATGACATTAGATTTTATTTTAACTCCTATGGTGCACTGGCCTGATAATATGTATTCGTACCTACGCGAAGAAAAAATATTATTTTCAAATGATTCTTTTGGACAACATTTAGCTTCAACAGCGCGATTTG
>JAYEOD010000427.1:0-1895 GCA_034722575.1 Bacteroidota bacterium
AGCGGTGACTTGTGATTATAAAAATTCTACTTTTTTACCTTCTCAAGTTCATTCTCTAATTGATCAACTAATACATCAAGTTGATTTATTACAGAAATGATAGTCTCTGATTTTGTTAAATCAACACCTGCCTTTTTTAATTGCGACATAGGATAATCATTACCACCTGATTTTAACAAATTAAGATATCTCTCAAGAGCCTCTTCTTTTTCCTTTTTCGTTCCTATAGTCACATCATCATACAATTTTGCAGATGAAGCAAAACAAGTAGCATATTGATAAACATAATAAGGCATTGCATAAAAATGGTGAATACGAGACCATACAATATCAAAAATCTCATCCTCTTCATAAACATCACCATAATAATCGTTATTCAACTGCTTAAAAACGCCACTTAAAGTGTGAGCAGTAATTGGCTGACCTTTTTCTACCATAGTATGAATTTGCAACTCATAATCGGCAAACATAGTTTGAGCATAAAAAGTACCAATAATATTATCAATAGCCTGAGTAAGAAGTGCAATACGCTCTTCGGGAGTTGTTGCATTATCCATCATATGCTCCAACAACAAGCGCTCATTAAAAGTAGAAGCTACTTCTGCAACAAAAATCGTATAACTATGATTAGCAAACGGTTGATTTTCATCAGCAAGAAGAGTGTGCATTGTATGTCCCAACTCATGTCCAAGAGTAAATACATCGCACATTGTTCCGCTATAATTCAGTAGCATATATGGATGTACGCCATAAACCCCCGAAGAGAATGCTCCCGGTCTTTTACCATCATACTCATAAACATCAAGCCAACCTTCCGACATAGCTTGTTTCATTTTTTTCTGATACTCTTTTCCTAATGGCTTAACAGAAGCCAAAACATCCTTTTTAGCTTTTTCGTAATCATATTTTTTATCAAAATCTGATAAAGAGACAGAACCATCATATTTATGATAATTTCCTTCAAGACCAAGAACCTTAGCACGTAATTTAATATAACGCTTTAAAGGCGCGGTATTTTCTTTAACAGTATTTACTAAATTAAAGTAAACTTCTTCAGGAATATTTTTTCCATATAGCGCACTATTTAAGCAGCTCTCATAATTTCTTGCTCGTGCAGAAGCCCAATCCGATTGACATACTGCATTATATAATGCAGAATAAGTATTTTCATGCTTCTTATAAAATTCATAATGTCCCTCCATCATCTTACGACGATCATCTTGAACTTTACTATAATTAAGAACCCGAGATAAATTACCATGAGTAGTAATCATTTTACTTCCATCCGATAATTCTACAGTAGGGTATTCAATATCTGAAGTGGATAACTCGCTATAAATATTTGACGGAGTAGAATTAGCTCTTGAAAAATATGACAATAAATTCTCTTTCTCCTCAGTAAGCACATGTGTTTGATTGTGATACATCTGCTCCATACCAAAGCGATATGGCTCCATCTCTGAATCTTCATCAATCCATTTCATCATAGTCTCCTCAGGAATAGAGAGCAATTCCGGTGTCATCCACGCAGTAGAAGTGCTAAACTGAGCAAAAATAAACTGAACCTCCTGTAATTTTTTATTTACCTCAGCATTTTTTGAATCAACAGACCTCATTAGGTTAGGATATTGATACAATCGTATTGCCTCTTTCCATAATTTTTCCTGTAGAACCAAAGCCTGTTTTAACTCTTGCGGCCCTTTCTTTAACTCACCTTTTAAAGCAACAATCTCCTCAATCATTCCTTCAACAGTCTCCTTCGACTTTTCCCACTCATCCCATGAGGCAAAAATATCATTCAAATTCCATTTGTATTCTTCAGAGATTTCCTCTCTGGTTTTTTGTTTTCCTTGTTGTGCCATAAGTTTTACTGATGTACCTATTAAGCTAAATAA
>JAYEOD010000428.1:0-9681 GCA_034722575.1 Bacteroidota bacterium
ATCCGTTTATAATTTGTTTGCCCTGATACCAGTGCATTAAGATTTCTATTTAACATAATGTTTTCTTTGTCGATTTGTTTATTCATTCAATCATTCAATTTTTCATTCGCCATTCGTAATTCATAATTCGTAATTCGTAATTAATTCAGTTTTTATTTGTCGGATGGAAGTCGCCTTTATAGTCATTGTCTTGTGTATTAAAGGTTTTAGTATGGCTCGTTTCATCCAAAGAATAGTGATGATTCCCCTTGTTTGTACATCTTGGGTTTATCATTTTATTAAAACCACTCATAAACAGGCTGTTACAATTATTGTTACTTTGAAAATTCGACTTTTTTTATCAAGTTAATAATACCTTTCTTTGACAAAGACACAAAAACAACATTAACAAACTAATAATCAACGGCTTAAGCAATGGGTTTTAAAGGCGATTTCCCTGTACCCTACACCAATCCAGACATCTAAATATCACAACGTATATTACTGAGAGATATCATTTAAAAATTATTTTCAGATAATATAATTTCGTCAATAAAAAATATATATTTTTGCCGCGATTTATAATATATACAAAATATTAAATTATGAGCTTTCTTCAAAAAGAGAAGTTTTTTTCACGCGAATGGTTTATCAATTATGCGTTGATTGTTTCAGGATCTTTTTTATTAGCACTTGGTTTTGTGCTATTTATTAACCCTTATAACATTGTTCCCGGTGGAGTTTACGGTGTAGGTATTGTAGTGCACCACGTTTTTCCATTTATTCCTGTAGGAAGTTTTGGTTTAGTTATGAATATTCCGTTAATTATTATTGGAGCTAAAATTTTAGGTCCAAGATTTGGTGTCAAAACCATAATCGGAATGACACTATCATCGTTGTTTATGGATACTCTTACCTATTTCATAGGAGAAGGGGATATTTTAACACTAGGTGAAGACTTATTACTAGCCTGTATATTTGGTGGCGTAACAATAGGGCTTGGCTTAGGATTAATATTTAAAGCAAAAGCAACATCAGCAGGATCTGATATTGTTGCTATGATACTTGCTAAAAATAGTCGATTATCTGTTGGTCAGTTACTGATTTTAGTTGACTCGGTAATTGTTATTTTAGGACTACTAGTATTTAAAGACTGGAAAGTGCCATTATACTCATGGATAGTAATTTTTGTAACGGGAAAAGTTATTGACATTGTTCTGTCGGGTATCAGTTATGACAAATCGGTATTTATCATATCTGATAAATATGAGGAAATTCGTCTTAAAATTCTTAATGACTTACACCGCGGAGGGACTTGTATTCCTTCAAAAGGCATGTACCAGAATCAAGATAAGAAAATAATTTTCACGGTTCTTAACCGTAGAGAAGTTGCTATAATGGAGGAGTTTGTTCACAAAATAGATCCTAAAGCATTTTTAACTGTTTCGGATGCCAGCGAAATATTAGGAGAGGGATTTAAACCTTTAGAGCAGAAAATTGCTGAGAACGAAGCATAATTAATGCTTAGAAAAGAATAAAAAAAAGAGGTTGCCGAAAACGGCAACCTCTTTTTTTTATATCTAATCACGATAAGTTATACCAAAACCATCTTAAATAAATAATCTGTTTTGCAGTTTTGTTTACTTAACCAGCTAATATCAGACAACACCTAATAAAGAGAGTAAAACAAACAGATAATGCGCTACCGTACCAGCTACAATTCCTCCAATAGTATGAGAAGAGAGAGCTTTAGAGGTCAATTCGCGATGGTTTAAAGTATCGAGCATAGCAGTATGAGTACTCAAATAACCACTCCAACACATTCCCATTGCCGTAAATACAGCAATTTCGTTTGCACCAACAAACCCTTCGGCAATAAATGCTTTTACTAATGATAAAGCTGCACCAACAGCACCCAAAGAGGTAATTGGAAAAGCTATTAATTCGGGATGCTGAAAACCGAACAGTCCTTCGAACAGCCACCACACATAACTGGCAACTTTTGGTAAAACCGGAACACCTTCATAAGCCAATCCTTGATATCCAATAGCAACATCTTTAGGCCCAAAAGTAACAATCATAATAGCAGTACTAATAATAAGCACGCCCGGAATAATTGCTAACCCAAGGTTTACACCTTGCTTACCACCATCTAAAATAGCATTAAGAAAGCGCAAAAAAGCACTTCCCTCTGAACGGAAAGATATTATAGTCTCCTTACTACTAATTTGTTCTCCTTTAACAGATGGCTCATTTTTTATAAAATACTGCATTAATCGGGTAGATACAATTGCTCCAACTACAGCACCTACAAGCCCTATCATCGCTCCGGAAAAATAACCAAGACCCGACATAAACGTAATAACAATCAGCCCCATACCAAATGCGGTACCAAAATTTGTTAAAGATATTAATTCGCGCTCCTTAAAATAACCTTTAAAATTCTTATCATTCGACAAGCTAATAATAGCCGGATTATCCGAAAAGAAAGTCATTAACGCTGCCAGTGAGGCCACTCCCGGCAAATGAAACAAAGGACGCATCAAAGGAGCCAAAATCATTTCCAGCAATCGCACTACACCAAATTCTATCATCAGCTTTCCAAGCGCACCTGATAAAACAGTAATTCCCATAATATAAAATACCGTGTTCATTAGTAAATCCCACGATGTATTCATAATTGTGTTTAACAAATTAGTAACCCCCATATGGTGTCCGAGATAGCCAAAAAACCCAAAAAACAGAAGCAAAAAGACAAACGCCTCATAACGGCGTTGCTTCAAGAAATCAGAGTTTTTAATTTTATCAATTTTCATATTCATAGCACTTCTACTTTTTAAACAGGCAACAAACGATAAATACTTATAAATTTTCGCGGCAAAAGTATTTCTTTTCTGTTATCATACCAAATACGTGTTAAAATGATCGATAGAAAAATGAATTATTTTTTTCTTACTCGCGATTAAAAATCGTTTCATAGCCTCAGCTACGCAATTATTTTTAAACAAAGAAGAAGAGAAAAATCGGTACTTTAATTACAAATCATCAAAAAAAAGCCCCTCATAACAAGATGAGAGGCTTTTTAATAAAATCTTAAATTGGCAGCAAATAGTAGTCACTGCTTCACTGTTTAAAAGAAATACTTTAAAATATCATTTCCATTAGCTAATATCAATAGCGAGAACAGGATTATCATTCCTACAACTTGAGCATACTCAAGAACTTTTTCGCTAGCAGGTTTTCCTGTAACCATTTCGTAAAGCAAAAATGCCACATGTCCACCATCAAGAGCCGGGATTGGCAATACATTTATTATAGCTAGCATAATCGACAAAAAGGCTGTAAGACTCCAAAAAACTCTCCAATCCCATATCGAAGGGAAAATACTTCCTATCGACATAAATCCACCAACAGATTTATATGCTTTCACCTCAGGCGAGAATAACAATTTCAATTGTTTAAGGTAGCTTCCAACACCCTTATAGGCTTTTACAGTTCCGGCAGGAATAGCCTCTAAAAAAGAGAAGGTTTTTTTCTCAAGAGAGAAATAGTTATTCAAACTAGCCGGATAGACACCAATTTTTCCGGATTCGGGTACAAAGAGAGAATAATTTAAAGTATCAGCACCTCTTAATAATGTAATATCAACCTCACTGTTTTTATATTTAGGAATCTCTTTAATATATTGATCGAAATACATCAAAGGAGAATTATTCAGTGCAATAAACTTATCGCCCTCTTTTATTCCTCCGGCCTCAGCAGCAGATCCTTTTGAAAACTTACCTGCTTCATAAGGAAAACGAATAGAGATAAAAGAAGCAACATTATCATTATCAAGCATTTTTGCTATAAATCCTTCAGGAACAGCAACTTCGACCGCACGACCCTCTCTATCGAGCTGAATTGTTTTAGCTTCATCAAGAATAATCTTCGATGGTATTTTAGCAAAATCAGCTACAGCTTTATTATCAATAGAAACAATTTTATCACCATCTCTTAATCCCATGTCATATGCAAGAGAATCTACTGTTATACCATATTTAACCTCTGATGTAGGCAAATATTCCTCTCCCCACACTGTTAGCATCATAACATAAATAGCAACAGCAAGAATAATATTAACAGTAACGCCACCAAGCATTATAATAAGACGCTGCCAAGCAGGTTTAGAGCGAAACTCGTATGGCTCGGGAGGTTTTGCCATTTGCTCTTTATCCATAGACTCATCCATCATGCCGGAAATTTTAACATAACCACCAAGAGGCAACCAACCTACACCATATTCTGTTTCGCCTTTTTTAAATTTAAAGAGCGAAAACCAAGGGTTAAAGAACAAATAAAATTTCTCTACTCTTGTTTTAAAGAATTTTGCAGCAGCAAAATGCCCAAACTCATGAAACACAACAAGTATCGAAAGACTAAGAAGTAATTGTAATGCTTTAATTAAAATATCCATATCGTTTTTTCACTATTTACTATATTCAACTAATTCTCGCTATTTTATTAGAGAGAGGGCTAATTTTCTTGTTTCTAAATCTGTTATTAAATAATCGTCAAAAGTAGGCTTTTTTATATAATCTACAAGAGAGATACATTTTTCCACTATCTCGGCCATTTGCACAAAACCAAGTTTCTCATGAAGGAAGGCATCCACAGCTACTTCGTTAGCAGCATTTAATACACAAGGAATATTTCCTCCTTTATTAATGGCGTCGTAAGCAAGCTGAATACTAGTAAACACCTCACGATCCGGTTTTTCAAAAGTAAATTGAGGATAATCCATAAAATCGAATCGTTTAAAACTATTCTTCATTCTAACTGGATATGTCATAGCGTATTGTATAGGCACTTTCATATCGGGCAATCCCATTTGAGCTTTCATACTACCATCTTCAAACTGCACCATAGAATGGATAACAGACTGTTTATGAATAACAATATCAATTTGTTCGGGAGCTAAATCGAACAGCCATTTTGCTTCAATAACTTCCAATCCCTTATTCATCATCGATGCTGAGTCGATAGTTATCTTATTCCCCATCTCCCAATTTGGATGAGAGAGCGCTTGACGCTTAGTAACATTTTTAAGTTCATTTAAACTCTTACCATAAAAAGGGCCTCCCGAAGCAGTAAGATAAATTTTTTCGATAGGATTATGACACTCTCCTGCCAAAGATTGAAATATAGCAGAGTGTTCAGAGTCAACCGGAAGAATATTTACACCCTTCTGTTTTGCCAATTGAGTAACAATATCTCCTGCAACAACAAAAGTCTCCTTATTAGCTATCGCGATATCTTTTCCTGCATTTATTGCATTTATAGTAGGCTTTAAGCCTGAAAAACCAACTATAGCAACCAATACAAGATTAATATTCTCCATCTCTACAATTTGAGAAATAGCGTCTGACCCTGCAAATACTTTTATATCATATTTTTCCAATGCATCACGAACCACAGCAAATAGCGACTCCTTACCAATAACAACAGCATTAGGTTTAAATTCTATCGATTGTTTTATTAACAAATCTGCGTTTGCATTAGCAGTAAGCACTTCCACCTGAAAACTTTCGGGATTATGTTTAACTATCTCCAATGCCTGTGTTCCAATAGATCCTGTAGAACCTAATATTGCAATTTTTTTTATCATGAATAATATTTTATATCTAAAAGAGAATATATTTTTCGGGGTTAACAGGAGTACAACCAAACCATAACTCAAAATGCAAGTGAGGGCCGGTAGATAACTCTCCCGATTCTCCAACAATAGCAATAGGTTCGCCTGCATTAACCCTATCGCCCTGTGCTTTTAATAGCACTGCATTATGCTTATAAACCGAAAGCACTCCGCGTTTATGTTGCACCACAATAACATATCCTGTTGCTGCCGTCCACTCTGCAAAAACCACTGTACCCGGCAATGTCGACTTAATCGGCTCGTCTTTTTGTGTAACAATATCTATCCCAAAATGATTTTTTAAAGGATCATATTTGTTTGTCACAATGCCATTTAAAGGTTTAAAATAATTTATATTATTAAATGATAAAGGCGAATACTCTGAAAAAAATGCATTGTATGGATTAAGACTGTAACTACCCTTATTCTCAAAATCTTTTCGTAACAAAGAGTCGGCTTTCGACTTACTATTTTCTATCTTGTTATAATGGGTAATATTTCCATTACTAATCAGTGTATCAGCAATATCAGCAATCTCATCTCCATGTAGTACAGCTCTCACATTTTCTAAATAAACTGCTTTTTCTTTCATAGCATTTTCAAGAGAATCAGCTTTAATATTCAGCTCATAAAGTTCGTTCTTGATTTGCGACGGAGTTTTTCCGGGTATGTACTCTTTTAACGGAGTATATACTATCAGTAACGTAGTAAATACAATAAGAAGAATAGAAAACGTTATTGCCAAAAGCATAACATTTAACCGAGAGATCTGAAAATTAACACGCTCTTCGTGAGTATCCTGCCGCCTGATAACAAGAGTATATCTCACCCTCAACTTTTGATACCACTTAAGTCGATTTTCCCCGATATTTTCGTCGGATTTTGCCATTATTTTATTTTATTACTGTGCAAATATCGTAAAAAATAGTAATCAGAACTTCTCATCATATTTTGTCCACAAAAAATCGCCCAACGAAATAGCTTTTTTCACAGCTGTTTCGCCTTTTTCATTAGTATATTTTGTCAATGTCTTGATGGCTGTATTACGCTTACCTGCTTCCAATAACTTAACAGTCTCTTTTTCAATTTTCATTTGATTATCGAACATCTCTTTTTGAAGAGGCACCCACACCCTATCTACATCATTTCGCATCTCGCCCCAGCGTTGAGCTGTTAGAGTACCCAGTCTGTTAAACGCCCACCAAGCAGAATTCATGGTATAACCATTTTTTCTTCCCGGAGTTTTATATGAATCGGGAAGATCAGTCACACTACAGTAAACAGGAATATAAACAGAAGTAGCTGCATTATCTTGAGCCAGCCACACTACGCCACCAACTTCATCGGGTAACCAATTTCGCGACTGAGTAATTGTTCCATACATTGTGTACCAACGCGCAATTGTTCTCTCTCCAAGAAATCTGATTTTATTTGTTTTATGGTCAACGCTATACCATCCGCCACTTACATTATCAATTTCTAACTGATCGTATGGCAAAAATGGATTTGCAAGAGGCGATACAATACTATTTCCATCTGCATTTACAGCAGTAATATTTCTGGTCATATCGTACGGAGTACCTTCATAATAATCCTTAAAAATATCTACCAGCATGGTTAAAGTAACCTCTTTGTCGGGTTTTATTGAGAAAGGAAAATTTTCATCATCAGAATTAAAATGTTGTGAAGGAGCAAGCAGGTCAAAAATCCTCCATTCGCGTCGTCGAGAAGCAACCGACTGTCGGCTATGTGGAGCATATGCATAGCAAAACTCAAAATTCTCTTTCGAGGATGCCCATCCATTATCAATAGCTACATCAAAAATATTTTCAGACGCCATAAAGAAATCCGAATTATTAAGGTCGATTTTTCTTATCCTACTGGCATTGGCATTACAAGAGACATGATCGTTGGGAACACGCTGTGCAACCCAAACAGAACCTTTTTTACCTTTTCCGGGACCAACAATTTCAAAATGCCACACCTCATTTTTATCTGCAATAGTAAGACACTCGCCCGCATCGTTCCAGCCATATTTTTTTGTTAATTCGTCTGCCATCAAAATCGCTTCACGCGCTGTAGTGGTACGCTCTAGCATTAACTGCACTAATCGCTGACAATCGATAAGTCCATTATCCGACTGCAACTCATCGCGTCCACCAAAAGTAGATTCGCCAATAGCAAGCTGATGCTCGTTCATACAAGGATATGCAGTATTAATAAACTGATGAGTATGCTTTACCTGAGGAATTTCTCCAATTTTATTATGAGTATAGATAGGCATTGCAAAAGTATCGCAAGCAACGCGTTTATACATTGGAGCAAAAGCATTTTTTTTATGC
This sequence comes from Bacteroidota bacterium, assembly GCA_034722575.1. Lineage (GTDB taxonomy): Bacteria > Bacteroidota > Bacteroidia > Bacteroidales > JAIPAH01 > JAIPAH01. The sequence goes on from JAYEOD010000428.1 coordinate 7,996, forward strand.
TCTTTTGCAGGAATAATATCTACCCAACTTCGTGTTCTATGGCTATCGTCGGTATGGGAAGTTATAACAGAGCCGTCGACAGTAGCAGTTTTTCCTACTGTTATTGACGTGCAACCATCCGGGTAACCGCTCTCCCAATCACTTTTATCGATTTGTGCATTTAAACCGGTAGCGCAAAAAAGCGCCACAAACAGGGTTATAATATTTAATCTGTTCATATCTAAAAATATATTTTCACACAAAAATAGCAATAGATAGCAGATTAACAAAAAAGGTTGCTATAAACGAAAGCGTAACCACCTTTTTTACAGCAACCTTTTTTTAATATTATTAAACCTATTCTGTTAACACCATTCGCTTAGTTTGCACTTTATTTCCAACTCGGAGTTGATAGATGTAAACACCTTGCTTAACGCGATTTCCGGCATCATTAGTTCCATTCCAAACAACAGATTTTTTTCCGGCGAATTCGAGTCCGTTAACCAATGTTTTTATTTTTTGTCCTTGAATATTATAAACCACCACTGCCACCCGATTTTCGGCAGGAAGAATATAGTTGATTCTTGTTAACTGATTAAAAGGATTTGGTGAATTCTGACTAAGAGAGAATAAATTTTTCTCGCTATTATCAGAAATATCAGTACCACTATGAGCAACAGCTAACCCTTTAATACAAAAGTTACCGGTATTTTGATATCCTGATGGGTCGTCGTAATTATACAAATCCATCCAACCAAGACCTTGGTAATAATAACTCTCTCCTGCTTGTGCAGCCGATTCCACAAGAGTTCGTGATGAAGCACCAAGCAAAACAGGCACATCAGAAGTTCTATCGTAAGGCATACCTCCTTCAGAGAGTTCTAAACATATATAAAAATCATCGCCTGCGGTAAGAGCAACAATTGTTTCAAGATTTCGTGTTGTAAAGCCTCTGTATTCAACGTTACCCGATATAGTAGATAATTCGTTACTAAGAACACCATCTTCAAAATCATCATAAATAGTAACAGTATAATCAACACTATTAGTAGCCACAAAAAAGCTCACTGCCTTTAAATCTTGGCTACTTGAAGCAGTAAACGCATTAAAAGCTTTTTGAGATCCGGTAAACACATCACGTTGACCGTGATAATCGTGATAATATGTTACTTCGTATTGTAAAGGTTCAACATCTTGCATCGACACAGCGCCCATTTCCGGTTCGCGACAACTGTGTTTGTCATAAAACGATATCCAGAAATATCCACCAAAGCCCCAGCCTTCTCCCCAGCTATTTTTCACAAGCCAGGCACCATTTTCAGGAGCTTGAGTCTCTTTATTATCGTCCCAACCAATAATAGAAATTGCGTGGTTAGGATCTTCGGATGAAGATGGGGGTTGATAATGAACATAATTATAATCGATATAAGAGTTACTGTAACACATACATGTACCCAATACACCTTCGTTCATAATTTTTTCTTTAATAATATCGATACCCTCAAGTTCAGCATCCATAGTAAACCACTCTATATTTCTAACATAATAGTAGTGATAATCTTCGCCATAACGAATTGGAGCAGTATTATATGACTGTCCGTCGATATCGCGAACAGCACCTTCGTTTCTGGTTAAATAAGCCGAAGTAACCATATAATCGCCACCCTGATGCACTTCTAATCCATAACCGGAAGGAGGATCTAAATC
>JAYEOD010000429.1:0-1891 GCA_034722575.1 Bacteroidota bacterium
CGGGATTAAGAGCTTCTATAGCCGGCATGCCTTTTAGCGAAGATTTTACCTTATAAACAGCATCGATATTAATATCAGCGTCATACGGGTCTCCACTCCAAGCTATTTTTCCGCCACGACGAATATCGAATTCTCGACGAAGTTGAATAGTAGGTACTTTAAAAATAAAGTCTCCTTCATCAATTATATAATCTCCGTACATACTAAAATCTCCTGCAGAAGTGATTTCCAGTCTGAAATTACCATTTCCTTTTGCATTGATATTTCCCATAGCGAAAGGCAGGATAATTTCTGCTTCTGCATCGGGTGTGATATCAAATTCTAAATTCATATTAAATCCTTCGGGTTTTAAAGAGAGGTAAGAGACAATATCCTCTTCCTCTTGGTTGGTGGATATAAAAGTGATAAAATCACTTTCCATGGCAGATTCATCTGTAGAAATAGGGATAATAACTTTTGTGCCTTTATTAGTTTTTACTTTAACGTTAAAAGAAATAGCGCTTACCGGGCCTGTAATATCAACTTTTCCGGTAGCAAATGCACTACCATAGAATAGGCTGTTATGAGAGCGATCGGTATTTAATCCGGAAAATTCATTTGGTGTTATATGCAGGTTGATATAATAATCGCTAAAGTAATTATGTTTTATTTTTCCGTTTAAAACGGATGTATTACCTAAAGAGTCATATATCATGATGTTATCAAAAACTATAGCGTCAGTATCGAAAGATACTTTATCGGCAAAATAGTATTTTGTATTAAGGTAATCTATCCGTAATCCGGCTCTGACAATATCGAGAGAACCGGTGAGCTCCGGTTTGCTGAGACTACCTCCCAATACTAAGTTGCCTGTGGCGCGTCCGGTTAATTCCGACATAAAATCATCGAAGAAAGGATTTAACGCTTTTAATGTTAATCCGTGTACGGAAGATTTTAAATAAATAGAGTCGTTCCCTAGAGATGTTTTTGGGCAGTAATCACCATTCAGACTCAATAATTTTCGTGAGCCTTTATTTCCATGATAAGTAATATCACCATCTATTTTAAAAGACTGAAGAGAATCCATCCACTGCGATGTGAGTTTCATATCTCCCAGTGTCTCTTTATTAAATTTCAGCTCTTTAATATTAAAGTCGCCAAAAAACTGTGGTACTTGATTTTTTTTAATATTTCTAAAAGAGAAGTCGGCATTGATTATTCCATCCACATCAAAATTCATTGAAGAGAAAAACATATCGAAATTAGAGATGTCAAAATTGTTTAATACAACATCGAATTTGTCTTGTGGTAAATAAGATATGTTACCATTAACAGCTATTTTTTGTTCTCCTCTATTAAACGCTAAATTGGTAAATGATATTAAAGAATCGCTAAAGAGAATGTTATTATTTTTGCTGGCTATCCATAGCGAATCATTAATAGTTATACTAACCTCGTTAAAGTGATTGTTAGCATTTTTAGCATCGATAATACTCAAATAACCATCAATATTTGCTCTGTTTCTATCTGCGTCTGAAATATCGTCCCAATGTAAAAGATAAGAAATAGTGTCATTTTTAAAAGAGGCGCTAAAACCTAAATTATCAAGTCCGAGTTTTGTTATTTTTAAAGTATCAGCTTCTTTTTCCTCTGTCGATTCGTTTTCGTACAATACTAATTCTTTAGCACTTGTTTTAAAGGTGTATTTATCACCGTTTTCTTTGGCGTTAAAATTAAGTTCAGTAAATTTTATTCCATTTAGTTCGATAAAATCTGTTTCTCCCTGAAATGCAAGACCCTTTTCAGAAGAGTTGAAGAGTCCGTGAACCTTAGTGTTTTTAGCTATTTTTAATGATGGAAGAAACAGATGTGTGATAGCATCGGTGTTTTTTAGTGTAACATCAAAGTCCAT
>JAYEOD010000430.1:0-9639 GCA_034722575.1 Bacteroidota bacterium
AATGAATGAATGATTGGTTGATTAGATGATTGTTTGATTGGTTGATTGGTTGATTGGTTGAATGAATGAATGATTGATTGATTTAATGATTGATTAAAATTCGATATTCAATTTCAAATTCAATTGTCGCGGAGTAAGATAATTTGGCACTGCCAGTTGTCGATTCGATATATCGCGAACCCAGAAATAGGAGACCGTATTATTAATCTGTAACAGATTAAACACTTCGAGGCTCAACCACATCGACTTAAAATTATTAAGAAAATGCCCCGGTTTTAACCGCACACCTTCCCCAACAATTTGCTTCGAAAACCCAATATCCACACGGCGATACGGAGGAACTCGAGAGATTGATTTATAATTTTTACTTCCGGGTAAACCAAACGGCAATCCACTACCAAATACCAATTTTAAGTGCATTTTATATGATGGATGCTTTGGCAGATAATCTTGAAAAAAGAGACTAAAATTCACTCTTTGATCCGACGGACGAGAGCGATATCCAATAGAATTATGCCTCTCTTCTGCAATAACCTGATCTTCTGTTCCCGAAGTAACAATTTCTCCGGCAGCATTATGACGTGTAATATAATAATCTCCGTCGATATCCTCTTCTGTTTGCATAACAGAAAGGCTCACCCATGATTCTACACCATCGACAAACTCACCATTTACTTTCATATCCAACCCGGCAGAATATCCATGAGAAGTCAATTCCGGGAAATATTGTATTCTCACATTATCTATTTCGTAAGGAATTAAATTATCAAGATGTTTGTAAAACACCTCTCCTACAAATTTAAAAGGTCGCCCCCAGGCGGCAAAATTATAATCTGTCCCCCCTACAAAATGAACTGATTTCTGTGCTTCTAAATCTGTAACTAATGTACCATCAAGTTTTTTCATCTCCTTATAAAACGGAGGTTGGTAGTATAATCCGGAAGAGAAGCGAAAAAGGAAATCATTTTTCCAGTTAGGAATATACGACAAAGTAACTCTGGGACTAATCAAAAAATCGTTATTCATATCCCAATAAGTAGCTCTAACACCATATGTTAATGTCATATCAGTGCTATCGTTATTAAACTCCCAGCCATCTTGAAAAAAGCCATTAAAACGATTTGACGAAATATCAATATTCGATTTTACCACATCATTCATAGCCAATTCGGGATTTTGAGGATTAGCAGAACCAATCTCAAATACCGGATAAGGAAGAGAATAACCCGATGAATCGAGAAGTTGCCATTGACTAATTTCGTCAATAATTTTTTCGTGCTGCGCTTTCACACCCCACTCTATGCTATGATTACCAACAGAAGCAATACCACGATGCTCGGCATTAACAATAGTTACGTCGAGATAATTTCTTGCATGATTAAGATAAGACCCAACACCTTGATTTTCTACCACTTCGCCGTAAGAATCATCGCCCGGAGCATTACCCAATTTTCCTATCCAATATTGACCAAGCACGTCATAAGTAACATTTTCATCGCTATGATAAACAGAGGTAATAAACTTTAATCGTAAATCGTCGTGAGGAGAATAGATAGCAGAAAAGCCACTCATATAATTAACAAACTTATCAACCTCTTTGCCTTCGAAATAAATTTTTAGTCGCAAAGCCTCATTAAAAGTACCAAAATCAGTAGTTCTATCTTCCGGCTCAAAATGATAAATATTTCTCGAATAGTTAGCTAAAATATTAAACTCCCATTCAGTAGTAGGTCTAAAACTCACTAATCCCTGGAAATCGGTAAAAGAGGGTTTGTACTCTCCTGTCGTCTCCATAGAATTAAGCATATACTGATTTGATTTTTGTCGCACGCCAAAAAGATACGAAACCATACCATTATCGGAAGCACCCTCTACATGAGCAGAAGCACCCAGCAGACTTAAAGAAGCCGAGCCGCCAAAATATATTGGATGCTTATATTTTATATCTAATACAGACGACATTTTATCGCCATATTTAGCGCCAAAACCACCGGCAGAAAAGAGTATAGAAGAGACCAAGTCACTATTTAAAAAGCTCAATCCCTCTTGCTTTCCCGAACGCACTAAAAAAGGCTTATAAATTTGTATATCGTTAACATACACAAGATTTTCATCGAAATTACCTCCACGCACCGAATATTGAGTACTCATCTCGTTATTAGAGGCAACTCCCGGCATAGTTTTAACAATAGACTCGATAGAAACCGAAGCTCCCGGAACTTTAGAAACTGTTTTAGGATTTATCGGCGTTAAACTCGACTCACGTATTTTACTATCTTCCACTACAACATCAGTAAGCATAGTATAATGAAAATTCATTTTTACATCAACCTCTCTTTTTTCTCCGGGCTTTAATAATAGTGTAATTACTTTTTCGCCATATCCCACATAAGTATAATGCACTTTTACAGTATTATCAGGGAGAATATTCAAACTATAATTCCCATATTCATCAGTAACAGCACCTTCTACAGCACCTTCTACAGCAATATTAACCAACTGTATGGGTTGTCCTTCTTTATCAACAACAGAACCATAAATTACACTTTTTTGCTCTTGCGAGAAAACAGATGACGAAAACAGAAACGAAAATAATATTATTACTAAAGCACGAGTATTCATTAATATATTGATGTGTTTATTGTGTATCACTAATGATATTAAATAACGAAGGTAAAGAACATTTATTCTCCCTTTTTGCAATATCTTAAATAAAAAATGCCGCTACTAATAAAAGCAACAGCATTTTTTACTTAAAAACAAATTTCTTTTTACATAAAACCTTTTGCACGTGCGCTTTTCATAGCAGCTAAAATACCAACTCTGTTGATTATTCTAATTCCTTTAGCTGAAACGTTAAGAGTCACCCAACGGTCTTCTTCAGCGATATAAAAACGTTTCTTCTGAAAATTCGGATAAAATTTTCTTCTCACTCTTGCAAGTGAGTGAGAAACATGATTTCCAGAAATTACTTTCTTGCCGGTTATTTCACAAACTTTTGCCATGACTTCTATATTTTTCTTGTTACTTACTAATTCAAAATTCGGGTTGCAAAGTAAATCAAAATAATTCTATTATTCAAATCAACTTGCTTTTTTCACCCAAAAAATTCTCTTTATTTTTCGATTGTGCAAATGTATAAAAAAAACTAATTACTTTTTTTATAAAAATAATATTTGTTTGTATCAATCAGCTGAATTAATTTAGCAAAGAAATTTAAACACCGGGAGATTTTGGAGATGTGGGAATCAATTAATAATAATAAATGATGCACAAATATAATAAATATATACTACTACTTCTGTTCACTTGTTTTTCTTCGATACTGTTTGGACAAATAACTATAAACGAGCTTAGTGCCGGAAATTTCAGTACTATTCCGGATGAATTTTCGGAATACGAAGATTGGATCGAGCTATATAACAATACCGACACTACTGTAAACATATTGTCGTGGGGCATTTCTGATGATAAAGACATAATAAAATTCCGCTTCCCTTCTTATAATCTCGAAGCACATAACCATTTATTACTAATGGCTTCGGGACGAAATCTTAATCATATTATTAATCATTGGGAGACCGCGATATTTGCCGAAGATGAGTGGAAATATCTTGTGCCATTTCAAACTGTAAATCCCGAATGGAACACACTACAATTTGACGATACAAAATGGGAAGAGGGTCAGGGAGGATTTGGTCACGCTAATGGCGATGATAATACCATTTTACATGATACTGTTTTTACTGTCTATATCAGAAAAAAATTCACAATCGCCGACTCATCTCTTATCGAAGATGCTATTCTTCATGTCGATTATGACGATGCTTTCATTGCATATATCAACGGACAAGAAGTAGCAAGAAGCAATGTTGGTTGCCCCGATGTGCCGGCTGCATACACAACTCTGGCAGCAAATATTCATTATGCACAAATGTATCAAGGTGGCTATCCTGAAAAATTTCTTATCCCTAAAGAAGAGTTATCCTCGCTACTAAAAAATGGCGAAAACATATTAGCAATTCAGGGTCTTAATGCCTGGCATAACAACTCAACATCTTCTTTAATACCTTTTTTAAGTTTTGGGATTAAAGATACCACAACACTATTTTCTCCCACTCCGGAATGGTTTAATGCCTCTCAAAATTATTTTCACACTAACTTCAAACTATCCGGCGAAAGCGAAACAACATATTTATTCAGTCCCGACAGTATTATTATCGACACATTATCGTACAACACCATTCTTCAAACAAATCATTCTATAGGCTGTTTACCAGATGGCGCAAGCACAAAGGGATACTTCTCCTCTCCCACTCCCGGTTATGAAAATTCCGATGGGGAAGCTAATTACACAACAGCACCCTTTTTCACTCTGGAATCGGGTTTTTTCGAGAGTCAGCAGATAGTTTATATCCTTACTAATATGTTTGAATCAACAATCAGATATACTATCGACGGCAGTCTTCCCGATGAATCATCTCCTATTTATACCGGAATGCTAAATATCGACACCACACTAGTTTTACGCGCAAGAGTTTTTGTGGACAATTTTCTTCCCGGAGAGGTGATTTCTAAATCGTATTTTATTAACGAGGAAACTGAATTACCGATAGTATCGCTAATTACCGATCCAGATAATTTTTTCGATTGGGAGACCGGAATATATGTAAAGGGTCCGAATGCATCGAATAATTTCCCGTATTACGGAGCAAACTTTTGGAATGATTGGGAAAAACCGGCCTATTTCGAGTTTTTTGAAAACAACCATCAAAAAGTAATAGGACAAAATATTGGTGTTAAGATACACGGCAGCGTCTCCAGAGGATACGATATGAAGAGTTTAAGAATAAATGCTCGCGGGGTATATGGCAAATCGCGACTTAACTACAAATTCTTTCCTAATAAAGATATTACAGCATTTAAGAAATTAGTTCTCCGCAACTCGGGTCAAGATTTTAACAGGTCTCACTTTCGTGATGGTTTAATGAATATCAATGTACGAGAAGAGACAGACAACGACATTATGGATTACCGTCCGGCAGTACTTTTTATAAACGGACAGTACTGGGGAGTACACAATATCAGAGAAAAAATCGGTTCCGATTATACCGAAGAAAATCATGGTGTTGACAGCGATAACATCGATTTGTTAATGGATAATATTATAACTATCGATGGCGACTATACTCACTATTGGCATATGGTAGAGTTTCTGAAAAGCCAAATGAATTTTAATGAAGCTTCGTACGACTCACTCTCAAAACTTCTGGATATTAAAAACTATACTGATTATTTTATGACTGAAATGTATTATAAAAATCAGGATTGGCCAAATAACAATATCAAATACTGGAGACCAAAAACAGAAAATGGCAAATGGCGCTATATAATGTTTGATCTGGATGCCGGGCTGGGAATGGCAGGTTCTACGTCATACAACGAGTTAAACCGCATTTTACATGGGAATATTCAATGGACTTACAATCATAAAATATTACGCAAACTATTACAATACAACAATTACAAAAAATATTTTATTAATCGATATGCCGATCTGTTAAACACAAAATTTACTCCTGAACATCTTAACAGTAAAATCGATAGCATAGTAAATATTCTTGATAATGAAATGCCAAGACATTTCGAGAAATGGGGCAGCTCGATGAATAGCTGGTACTATGAAATTAACAAAATAACCAATTTTGTTAGTTTCCGCGGGAACTATCAGCGTCAACATATTAAAGAAGAATTCAACCTTGTTGACACTGTTTCGGTTGTATTAAACACACAACCACAAAACTCCGGAAGAATAAATATATCTACCATAACACCGAAAAACTACCCATGGTCGGGAATCTATTTTAACGGAAACAGCGTTCCTATAAAAGCAATCCCCGAAGAGGGTTATCTTTTCTCTCATTGGGATAGCACAGCGATAATTCCCGATACTCTTACCCCGGAATTACTACTGAATTTAGATACAATATATCATCTTACAGCAAATTTTATAGAAGATACAGTTAATCATCAAATTAAAAATTTAACCATCAGCGAAATAAATTATAAAAGCAGCGATGAACTCGATGCCGGTGATTGGTTTGAGCTATACAATTACAATTCTGACACATTAGATATTTCAGGGTTTGAATTTAAAGATAGTAACAACAGTAATAGCTTTATCATTGCAAATGAAACAAAAATACTTCCCGACAGCTTTTTAGTAGTTGTTCAGGATTTAGAAAAATTCACAGCAATTTATCCTGAAGTTAATAATATCACAGGCCCTTTCTTATTCGGACTAAGCAGTTCTGAAGAGCGTTTGCGACTCTATTCACCCGACAACACTCTTCAAATAGATATGACCTACAGAAACGAACTCCCTTTCCCTACAAATGTTTCTGCCACAGGAAGAACTTTGGAGCTGGACAATATTGAAGGCGATTTAAACAATGGTTTTAATTGGTTTGCCGGATGTATAGGAGGCTCTCCGGGTAAAGGATATGTTGAATGCGAAAACAACACTGATGGGCTACAAAATATTTTTTCTGAAATTGTTTCACAAACTATCTTAGTATTTCCAAATCCTACGAAAGAGAATATCACAATAGTTATTCCAACAACAAAAAAAGGTTTCAAATGCAGACTTTACAATATTTATGGGGATTTAGTTTTACAAAACAATTCTCTTATAAACACATCAACTACAATCAGCCTTAAAAACCTAAAGCCGGGGATATATATTCTTGACATATATAATTCGCAAGAGAGAGTTAGAGAAAAAATAATTGTGCAATAGGTGCTTTTATAACTATTCACGGGGTGACTTTGAGTCACCCCGTGAATGCAGAAGCAAAAAGGGATTGTCCAAATGGACAATCCCTTTTTATTATTATGTGAAATATTAATTTCTACAGAGAGAAATTAGTTAACATCCCACCACATTTTCTGTCCCCAGAATTTATCATCAATACCAGTAGTATGTCCGGCTAAATTAGAACCATTCAGGTTAAACTCATTATCAGGATAAGGGTAACGAACAGGTTGAGAACCTTTATCACCATAAGCAGATCCTACAGAACAAGGAAGATTAGGATAGTCAACTCTACGAGAGAAAGCCCAAACTTCTTGACCTTGCTTAAACATAGCAATCCATTTTTGTACATAAAGAACCTCTATATCAGCCTCAGTACCATCCCAAACATTATCAAGTAAATATTGATCAATAACATCTTGATCAATGCCATTTTCTAACATTGAACCGATAACACCGGCTTCATAAGCAGCAACATCCATATTAGCCTCAGCTAAATTAAACATAACCTCCGAATAACGCATAAATGGAGTAAAACCTGCAAGATCTGTACGGAATCTAGCACCAATACGAGAACAAGCATTAGGATCCATATGAGCATCAGTATCACCTTCGATAGCACCTACATAAGTACCATCAGCAATAGTATCAGCATAAACAGCTAATCTAGGGTCATTAAGCTCAATTAATTTATCAATCATAGTTTTAGCTACAGCATGGTCATCACGATCTTGTTGATTTTCTGCCCAAGGCTCTTTGTAAGGAGCAGCACCAGGCCATATCAAAAATGCATTATCATCATTAGACTCCATCATTGGCTGCCCGTTTAAAGCAGCAACAATTGCAGCTGATTTAGTAGGATTAACATCAGAAATTCTCATTGCGATACGTAGTCTAAGACCATTACCAAACTTTTGCCATTTAGAAAAATCACCACCGAATAATACATCACCATCACCTAAAACTTCAGGGTTAGCATTATTAACAGGAAGATTTAACGTAGCATTAGCAGCAGCTAATCTGTCAATAAGACTTAAATAGATACTCTCTTGAGAATCGTATGCAGGAGCAAGATTTTCCTCTTCAGCGTCACCATTTAAAGCTTCAGTGTAAGGAATGTCTTTCCATTGGTCAGTAGCCATTTGCCATAAGAAACAAGCATAAATTTCAGCAACAGCTTCCATTTTAGGTCTTTCAGCAGCAATAGCTTTCATCTTCATCTTTTGAACATCGTTTAAAAGAGTATAATAATTTTCCCATGCTCTATTAACAACACCCACTCTATACTTATAACGAGCCTCATCGATATACTGAATTTTAGTAACTTGACCTGAATAACTTAAAAAGTTATTCATTCCTTGCCAATCATCAAAAAACACATCACCAGTAGTCCTAAGTGTATGAGCTAAGATATTCGAATAAGGAACATCATTTGGGTTATTAGGATCTGTATTCATTTCATCCCAGTCTTTCGTACAAGAACTACCAAGAAGAATAAAGCCAATAACCAGGGCAATATTTAATATATTTATTTTTTTCATTTTCTATATTTTTTTTATTCTACAATTTATTTATGGTTAAATTTTTACTCTAATTAAAATCTAGCAGTAAATTTAAAACCAAACGTTCTAGCACTAGGTAACTGGTATTGCTCTAATCCCATACCATCATTTGAAGTACCGAAACCTGTTTCAGGATCAAGCTCCACATCATTAGATTCATGAACCCAAAGTAAAGCAAGATTTCTGCCATATACAGAAACATTAACACTTTGTAAGAAACCGGTTTTCTCTATTAAATTTTTAGGAATATCATATCCTAAAGACACTTCACGAAGTTTAATAAAAGAACCATCAATAATACTCTCTTCCTTAATACCGTAGAATCTTTTATAGAAACCTGTAGCAGAAGTAGTAATATCATTAACAGCAAGATCGTCAAGAAGAACACCATCAGCATCGTATTCAGCAACAACAAACGTTTCGTCTGTCATAACATTTTGACCGGCAATAACACCATTTTCACGGATATCACCTTGAGCAGTTTCGTCAAGAATACCTGCATATAGTCCAAACATTTTTGATACACTGTAGAAATCACCACCTTTACGACCATCAAGTACGATATTTAAGCTAGCACCCTTATAACTAAAAGTGTTACGTACACCACCAGTCCAGTCAGGAGTAATATTACCAAGTTCTATAGGATCATCAGTAGCAAATGGACGACCTCCACCATCAACAAGGATATTACCTTGATCATCACGAGCGTATCCACCACCTTTAATTACACCAAATGTTTCACCCGGACGTGCCTCAATAGTTACACCACCCCAAGAGCTAGAAATTTGATATGCTTCAAGATCACCATAAAGTTCGTTTACAGTATTTTCATTTTTAGCCCAGTTTACATTAATAGTCCAGTTAAAACCATCTCTATCTTTAAGAATATCATAATAAAGTTGTAACTCAACACCTTTATTCTCAATTTCACCCGCATTAATAAACTTAGAAGTAAAACCAGAAGCCGCAGAAATATCAACAGCCATAATTTGATCTGTTGTTATCTTATCATAATAAGTAAAATCAATACCGGCACGGTTATTCAAAAATTTAAGTTCTAATCCAGCTTCCATAGAAGTAGTAATTTCAGGATTCAAATTAGCATTAGCAAGTTCTCTGGCATAAAAATATTGAGTAACACCATAGAAAGTACTTGTTGAAGACGCATAATTAGTCATCAATTTATAAGGGTCTGTATCATTACCTACCTGAGCCCAACTAGCACGAACCTTACCAAAAGAAAGGATTTCCGGCATTTCGAAT
>JAYEOD010000431.1:0-1881 GCA_034722575.1 Bacteroidota bacterium
ATCTCTCCCCTCCCAATTTCCATAAGTAATACTTTTAACATTTATTTTCTTAAGAAACTTAGCATAATTAATTAAAACCATAATAAGCATTGGGATAGATCTAAAAGCATGTGTTATATCAAAATATACTTCATCTTCGAGTTCTAAAACATCAAATACTTTTTGAAATATCTCCCATATTTCTTCTTCATTGTTTCCATCAGGTATATCTTTCGATATCACATCAAAATCAAAACCTTTAAGAGTTTCTTCTAAACCTTGATATGAATCTGATTTTCCTTCTATAACAAATTTATTATTCTTTTGTGCAGGACTTTCCCAATTATCATTACGCGCTTTTCTTGTTAAAAACAAATAGGCTTTATCATTCTTTTTAAATTCGTTAGAATAAAATTTAAGCATTGCTTCTTGGATAAAATGTGTTTCTACATTTTCATCTTTATTTTCACAGTAATATTTTGTTTTACTGTAATAACCAGTTCCTAATACTGATATAAAAACTTTACGTGCCATAATTATTTTATTTTATTTAAAAATTTATTATTTACAATATCTTTAAGTTGTAGGAACATCACATCTAAGTCTATTCCTCGTTTTATCATAGTATTATTAATTCCTTTGTTATAATCGAAAAGGTTAAATGTTGTAATAAAAATTGAATTTGCTCTTAAGCCAAAATCATCGTCTAAGGCGCCAAGTTTATAAAGTCCGTTTTCGATTTTCGATTTAATATTATTTTCGCCATGATATGCCTTACACTCAACAACATAAATTGTATTCTTATATACAAACATTACATCAAACTCGTTTTTGGTATTAGGATTTTGAATATTAACACTAGTAGCTATTTCGCTAGTTTTTAAGTTCAAATTTTCTTTAATAGTCATGTAAATGTACTCCTCGAACCATTTACCGGAGTAGTATGCTTTCATTGCCTCATCGTAATTATTATGAGCATTTATTAATGCAGGGATTTTTTCGAAATCGGAATTTTCAGAAATCACCTTCTGCATAAGTTCTTTGCTTAGTTTATAATTATATACTCTGTTACTGCTACTTAAAATTTTTAATCCATATACATTAAGATATTCTTTAAGCGAGATATTATTATTGAATTCTTTTTCGGGTTTATCAATATGCGGATAAATTTGACGATATGTTGTTAAACCAATAGGCACGTAAAAGACTTTTACATTTTTAAACTCACGAAAGTAATTTAAAGCGGCAATAGACATAAGTTTTGTTCCTCCGGTAATATTAACAATATATTCGCAACTGCTATCCACGTCTATTTCAAACAATTTTTCTTCAATATCGCTCATAGAATTCTGATTAACAACAATTCGCTTAATCTTATTCTTTGATATTGTTGCGGCTTTAATAATCCAATCGCTTCTGTTTTTCAATTTTTCTTCCATTGCTTTTGTTGTAACAAAAATGAAAGAATCTACATTAGTTTTAAACTCATTTATAAGTTTTAAATTTGGTATTGTTTGTTCGCTTATTAGCGATATTAATATTCTCTTCATTATTTTATATTTTTTATTTTTCTATTTTTGCTACATTCCAAGCCCAAGATTTTCGTTTTTTGCTGTATTTTTGTATTGCAAGGGCATCAATAATTTCTTTATCATGTAAATGATATTTATTAATTATATAAGGCGGAATAAAAATATTGTTAACAAAACCAAAGCTATTGCCTTTATGTATCTCAATTTTACCCGAAACCGGTTTTAATATTTCTGTACTTATTTTTTCCTTACTATTTCGAATGCTATTTATTTTATAAAAAGATGCTTTTTCTTGTTTAGGATTTTCTTTAAAACGCACTTTATATGTTTTTCCAACAATAGGTTTCAAATCGAAATTGCCATAATATAA
>JAYEOD010000432.1:0-1878 GCA_034722575.1 Bacteroidota bacterium
TAGACATAACAGAGATGCTGATAGATGGATAATTGAAAAAGGTAGCGTATTTTATATTAATAGTGGTGAAATTAATAATGATGTTGTTGAGAATGGAGTTGGTTCTCATCTTGCCGAAGGATTTGGGAAAGTATTAATTAATCCTAGTTTTTTATTAAGCAACGATAATAAATTACCTGGTAAATATGAGGTAATCGATAAATTAAAAAAACAATATATTCCAAAATTAGAAATAAAGAATAGTTCCTATGATGTTTTTATGAATTTGTTAAAAAAGAAAAAAGCTATTAATGATAGTGAAAGTGATATTAATAAAACGGTAAATGAATTTATAAAAGATAACGAAAATAAATTTAATAAAGTTACAAATAGTCAATGGGGACAAGTAAGAACCTACGCAAAATATGCACAAAATTATTTAACTTTAAAAGCATTGCTTTTTGATGATCCGGGTGGTTTTATGTTTCATGGACAAACAGAAGAAATTTGGAGTAAAGGACGCGAAGTGTTCAAAGAAAAAGTAGAAAGTTTTTTTAATGATACTGAGAAAATTGATTTTACAATTAAACTTGCTAGTCAAATGGCTAAAACTAATGGAGGGAATAAATAATGAGAAATTTAAGATATATTGCACATATTGTAATTGAAGCTGAAACTCCTCTTGCTGTTGGGTCTGGAAAAAAAGGTCTTACTGTTGATAATTCAATATCTCGTGATGTTTATGGATTACCTTATATTCCCGGAACTGCAATTGCAGGAGTTATAAGACATCATTTAGAAGACAATTGTGCCGTTGGAATAAAAAAATATTTTCAAGACATATTTGGTTATAAAAAAGGAGAAAAAGTTGATGGTAATGGGAAGAAATTGCAATATGATAATAATGGACAAGGAAGTGTAATTTCTTTTTCTTCTGCTCACTTAATCGATTTGGATGGATGTGTAATTGAAGGGGTTAAGGATATTGATTTAGAAAATAATTATCTTAAACACTTTAATAAATTGCCAATTCGTGACCATGTAAAAATTAATCATAAAGGTACAGCCGATACAAAAACACATGGAAAGTTTGATGAAGAACTTGTATTTAAAGGTGTACGTTTTGCTTTTAATATTGAGTTTGAAGCATGTAATGAAGAACAAGATGGTGCTTTCTGGAAGGAAATTATCAATGTATTTTCCGAACCAATATTGTGTTTTGGAGGTAAAACAAGAAATGGCTTTGGTAAAATGAAAGTTGTTAATGAACTCTCAAAACAGATTCTTTTTAATCTTGAAAAAAAGAATGATTTAGAAAATTATTTGAAATTGGATAATTCTTTGAATAATAATATTGAAAATTTTGACGAATTAACGATTGAAGAAAAGGAAATAGAATGGGGTCATTATCAATTAAAATTAACTCCTGAATCATTTTATACTTTTAGTGCAGGATTTGGGGACACTGAAGTTGATTCTATACCAAAAACAGAGTCCTTTTTTGAGTGGGATAAAGATAATAAAAATCCCAAGTTAGTAGGTTTTAATGCTGAAGAACATAAATTTGGTAGAATATTAATCCCTGCAACTTCTGTAAAAGGTGCTATTTCTCATAGACTTGCTTTTCATTATAATAAATTGAATAATGTTTGGGCAGAAGAATTAAATAAAGATGAAATTCTAAAACATACAAAACAGAACAAAGCTGTTAGAACATTATTTGGCTATGTCGACGATAAAGAAGCTGAAAGAGGAAGAGTGATTCTTTCTGATATTTATCAAGAATATGAAAAGGAAGACGAACATATCTTTAACCATGTTGCAATTGATAGATTTACCGGTGGAGGTATGGATAGCGCTTTGTTTTCGGAAAAAGCTGTTATGACCAAAAAGGAAATA
>JAYEOD010000433.1:0-9556 GCA_034722575.1 Bacteroidota bacterium
TTAAACAATGTAAAAGGAAGGAACGTGACTTTAGATTAAAACATTTGCAATTTCAACATCACCAAAAAAATAAACTCCTCAATAAATAATTTAACAGCAAAGTAATACCAATTAAACACCCGATAAATTCTGTATCTTTTTCCGTTTTTCTTCACTTAAAATTTCAACCGTAGCTATGGCTATGCTTAAAATTTGAAGATTTAAAAACAAAAAAATATTTTGAATTTATACAGGGCATTTTGAAATTTAATTGATATAAAACAAAAACATCGTTTCTTTGCACCACAAAAACAGTCATCAAAAAAAAACATCTAAATAAATATACTTATGAAAACCATCTCTTTACATATAATGGACATTGTACAAAATTCTATCAGAGCCAAAGCACAAACGGTTGAGATTTATATTATGGCGAGCGAGAAAAAAAACATACTCGATATTATTGTAAAAGACGATGGAAAAGGAATGAACGCCGAAATGCTCGAGCAAATAACCGACCCTTTTACTACATCACGCAAAGATCGAAAAGTTGGACTTGGTATATCATTACTAAAACAAAATGCTGAAAAAACCGGAGGATCGTTTTCTATTAGCTCAGCTCCCGAAAAAGGAACAATGTTAAACGCCACCTTCACACTAAACAATCTCGACACTCCTCCAATTGGAGATATTGTTGACACAATGGTTGCTCTTACCTCCGGCAATCCTAATAATGATTTTATTTACTCACACATTACAGACGCAGGAGAATACACTTTTAAAACAAAAAAGGTTAAAAAAATACTTGGTGATATTGCCATATACGACACTCAAGTAACCAAATTTCTTCGCGAAATGATTAAGGAAAACATCCTCGAAAATTGCAAAATAAAAGTCGATTAAAAATAAACCAGATATTTACACTATTTATACTACCCCATTACAACAGTTTACACAGCTGTCTATTACAACGCTTCTTATTTAGAAAAGGTTTATATTAACCCCATTTATGCACCATTGTTAATATATCCACATATAAATTTGTTTTTCACTAACAGGGCATCTATTTTTGCTTCACAATTCATTGTTATTTAATTAACAAAGAGAAAATTAAGCAAGGTAACCTTAAATAATTATACTAATGGCTAAGATTAAAACACTAGCAGATTTAAAAAAGATGCAAACCGACCTGAAATCAAAGGTCAGTCTAAGAGAAAGAAGCGATCACCCGGAGAGCATTGTCCAAATTAGAGTTGGCATGGCAACAAGTGGTATCGCATCGGGAGCGAAAGAGATATTCAACTTCCTTTCCGAAGAGCTTGAAAAACGAAATATAGATGCAATCGTAACACAAACAGGAGATATGGGATACAGTTTTGCTGAGCCTACAATCGAGGTAATTATCCCTGGCAAAGAATCTATTGTTTTCGGGTATGTTGACACAAAAAAAGCTGATGAAATTATTGAGAAATACATTCGTCATGGCGAACTAGTAGAAGGCATTATTCCACAGAATTACGAAACTATTGACGACTAACTAAGGAGGACATTCATATGGCAAAATATAAAATGCATATAATGATTTGCGGAGGAACAGGCTGTAGAGCTTCTGAAAGCGAATCAATAGTAAATAATTTCAATAAAACCTTAGAAGAAAAGGGACTTGAAAACGACATTCAGGTTGTTACAACAGGATGTTTTGGTTTCTGCGAAAAAGGACCAATCGTAAAAATCCTTCCGGACAACACCTTCTATGTACAGGTTAAACCTGAAGACACTACAGAAATAATAGAAGAGCATATTATTAAAGGGCGTAAAATAGAACGCTTACTTTATCTTGATCCTAAAGATAAAAAGCATATCCCTGACTCAAAACATATGGGATTCTACAAAAAGCAAATCCGTATTGCTTTAAAAAATTGTGGTTTTATCGATCCTGAAAATATCGAAGAGTATATTGCGCGCGATGGATACTCTGCATTAGCTGATGCTCTTAGCGAAAAAACACAGCAAGAAGTTATAGATATTATTAAAGCTTCGGGATTACGCGGACGCGGCGGCGGTGGATTCCCTACAGGATTAAAATGGGAATTTGCTAAAAATAACGAGTCTGATGAGAAATATGTAGTCTGTAATGCTGACGAGGGAGACCCGGGAGCATTTATGGATCGCTCAATACTAGAAGGAGACCCGCATGTAGTACTGGAAGCAATGGCAATTTGCGGTTACTCTATGGGAGCAAAAAATGGCTTGATATACATTAGAGCAGAATATCCTTTAGCAATTCAACGACTGAAAATTGCCATTAAGCAAGCTAAAGAATATGGTGTTTTAGGAAAAAATATTTTTGGAACCGGATTCGATTTTGATATTGAGATGCGATATGGTGCCGGAGCTTTTGTATGTGGCGAAGAGACTGCTCTTATCCACTCTATGGAAGGCGAACGTGGCGAACCTACTGTAAAACCTCCATTCCCTGCAGAATCGGGCTACCTCGGAAAACCTACTAATGTAAATAATGTTGAAACACTTGCCAACATTCCAATCATCCTGCAAAAGGGAGCTGAATGGTTTTCTAAAATAGGGACTAAAAAATCAACAGGAACAAAAGTTTTTGCTTTAGCAGGAAAAGTTAATAACGTTGGACTTATCGAGGTTCCTATGGGTACTACTTTACGTGAAGTGATTTTTGAAATTGGCGGCGGTATCCAAAACGGCAAAAAATTCAAAGCAGTTCAAACAGGAGGCCCTTCAGGGGGATGCCTTACAGAGAAAGACCTTGAAACACCAATTGACTTCGACAACCTTTTAGCTGCAGGCTCAATGATGGGATCTGGCGGTATGATTGTTATGGACGAAGACAACTGTATGGTTTCTGTTGCTAAATTCTATCTCGAATTTACAGTTGAAGAATCATGCGGAAAATGCGCTCCATGCCGTATTGGAAACAAAAGATTACACGAAACACTTACTAAAATTACAGATGGTAAAGGTACAATGGAAGACCTTGATCTATTAAGAAATCAAAGTCTGGTAATTAAAGATACTTCATTATGTGGTTTAGGACAAACCTCTCCAAACCCGGTACTATCTACTTTAGATAATTTTTGGGATGAATATGTAGCTCACGTTACAGACAAGAAGTGCCCTGCAGGAGAGTGTAAAGCATTAATGAATTACGTAATTGAACCTGAAAATTGTGTAGGATGTACTGCTTGTGCGCGTGTTTGCCCTGTTGGAGCAATTACAGGAGAACGTAAACTTCCACATCTAATTAACACAGATTTATGTATCAAGTGTGGTGCATGTATGGAAAAATGTAAGTTTAACGCAATTTTCATCAGATAATAGGAGATCGATAATGGATACAATAAAATTAAATATAGATAATCAGATAGTTGAAATTGAAAAAGGGAAAACTATCTTACAAGCTGCTCAAAAGCTAAATATTGACATTCCGGTTCTTTGCTATATGAACTTGGAAGATTTGGGTATTGAAAACCGCCCTGGCGGTTGTCGTATCTGTGTTGTAGAAATAGAAGGACGTAAAAACCTTGCGCCATCTTGTTCTACTATTGCAGCAGAAGGAATGGTTGTTAGAACAAATACTCCACGTGTTATGAACGCACGTCGTACAGTTATGGAGTTTATTCTTTCCGACCATCCAAAAGACTGTCTTACATGCGCCAAATCGGGCAACTGTGAGCTACAAGATATTGCGGCTAAATTGGGTGTACGCGAAATTCCTAATCAAGAATATTGCGAAATGTCAACATACAGAGTTGACTCCTCTCCGTCAATTATTCGCGATGTAGATAAATGTATTATGTGTCGTCGTTGCGAAACAATGTGTAACGACGTACAAACTGTTGGAGCTCTTAACGCGATAAACCGCGGTTTCGATGCTGTTGTGGCTACTGCTTTTGAGATGAACTTAGAAGCCTCTACATGTACTTATTGCGGACAGTGTGTTGCTGTTTGTCCTACCGGTGCATTAACAGAAAAAGACCACACCGGCGAAGTAATTCGCGCTCTTGCTAATCCAAACAAAACCGTTGTTGTACAAACTGCTCCGGCAGTACGTGCTGCTCTTGGCGAAGAATTTGGTATGGAAGCAGGTACTCTTGTTACAGGAAAACTAGCTACAGCATTACGTCGTTTAGGATTTGACAAAGTATTTGACACTGATTTTGCTGCCGACCTTACTATTTTAGAAGAAGGCACTGAACTATTGGGACGCTTAGGAAAGTTTCTTGCAGGTGATAAAGATGTGAAACTACCTCTTCTTACTTCATGCTGTCCGGCTTGGGTTAATTTTATAGAACAAAATTTCCCTGAAATGAAAGACATCCCTTCTACTGCACGCTCTCCACAGCAAATGTTTGGAGCTGTCGCAAAAACTTATCTTGCTGATAAAATGGGGATTAAGAGAGAAGATATGGTTGTTGTTTCTATTATGCCTTGTCTTGGTAAAAAATACGAAGCACAACGTGATGAGTTTAAAACAAATGGTAATCCTGATGTGGATCTCTCTATCTCTACTCGCGAATTAGCAAACTTCATAAAAGCCGCCAACATAGATTTCACTACTCTTCCTGACGAAGATTTTGATAATCCTCTTGGAGAATCTACCGGTGCAGGTGTTATTTTTGGTAACACAGGTGGTGTTATCGAAGCTGCAACACGTACAGCTTACGAAGTACATACAGGAAAAAAACTTAAAAAAGTTGAATTCCATGAACTACGTGGTATGGAAGGCATCCGTAAAGCCTCTATCGATCTTGACGGTTTTGAACTTAAATTAGGTATTGCACATGGTTTAGGAAATGCTCGTAAACTTCTTGAAGAGATAAAAGCAGGCAAATCAGAATTCCATGCTATTGAAATTATGGCTTGTCCCGGCGGATGTATTGGTGGCGGTGGCCAACCTCTACACCATGGCGACTCTTCTATTCTTAAAAAACGTACCGAAGCTATCTATCGTGAAGATGCGGGAAAGAAAATCCGTAAATCGCACGAAAACCCTTCTATAAAGAAAATTTATGAAGAGTTTCTTGGCGAACCAATGAGTGAAAAAGCTCATCATCTGCTTCACACTAGTTATTTCGACAGAAGCAAGAAACGTAATATTCAATAATCAGTTTAACTTTTAAACTAAAAGTGATGTCTAAGATAGAACTAAAAGAAAAAGATATAAAAAAACTCGAAGAGATTTGTAAATCCTTCGATAATAAAGCCGGCGAATTAATTAATGTTCTTCACAAAACACAAGAGACATTTGGTTATCTGCCTGGTGAGATACAAGAAGTTATAGCTCACAATCTGAATATTTCGATAGCTAAGGTTTATGGTGTAGTAACTTTTTATTCATTCTTTACCATGACACCAAAAGGACGCTATCCTATTTCAATTTGTACAGGTACAGCTTGTTATGTACGTGGCGCTGAAAAAGTGTTAGAAGAATTTCAAAAAGAGCTTAATCTTAAAATTGGTGAAACATCTCAAGATGGAAAATATTCACTAAGCAGCCTTCGTTGTGTTGGGGCTTGCGGTTTGGCTCCTGTTGTTCTGGTTGGCGAAAAGACCTACGGTCGCGTTGCACCGGATGATGTACAAAACATTATAGCCGAATATGAAGCTATGGAATAACATCAATTTATAATTTAAAAAACCTCGACAAGTCTATATTTGTCGAGGTTTTTTATTTAAATGTCATTAATAATTAAAAAACCATCCATTCTTGCTCCTTTTTCACCTTAGGTTTTCTTCCATAAATAGCATCATCCATAACAACTGCTGCACGACGAAATATGGGCGATGTCTTTAATCCGGTGCGTACTAAATTATGCAATAAATTATTGGGATGAGAATATGGGCAAACACTAACACATCTTCCACAGTCGGTACCTGTTTTTGACCAATACCCAAAACACGCCTCCTGATTTATTTGCCAACGCACTACGCCGTCAATATCTCCCCTGTCGGAAAAGGAGATCGCTTGACTCGGACATACATCGGCACACTTCTTACATACTTTACAAAAATCAAGTACAGTAGCGTCTGTTTTAGATTTTGACAATACCAATGGAGCATCGGTAGATATTACAGCAATTCGCACTCTTGCCCCCAATTCCGGAGTCATTAACAATCCCATTCTCCCAATCTCTCCCAATCCTGCATCACGCGCCACAAGCGGACAAACCACTTTATATTTTCCATCGATATGTGCTTGCGCAGGATATCCTGAATTTTGCAAAAACTCTTTTATCTGAATTGCAACTACCCCGATATTCAAATACTGTTGCGCCGACTCCATTACTGTTGACCCTTTAGGCGCATAACTCATCATATCCTTATCCATCTCCACTGTTATCACAATAGCATTTTTATGCGATAACTCAACAACCTCACCATAATCATCTCCTCTACCCACATGACTGTATTTATGATAATCTTGCAGCTCTGTTACACCAAAAGAGACAACGCCCAATTTCTTAGACCACTTCTTTAAAAACGCTGTTAATTTCTCCGCCTCAACCTCAACCTTAGCCTCAACCTTAGCCTCAACCTTAGCCTCAACCTCAGTATCCGCCATACATCTTAAACCCTCTACCACAGTGAAATTTGATTTTGCAGCATTAAATGTTGCCGGATTATAAAAAGAGGCTTTTTCAGATAACAGTCCCGGGTTTTTTCTAATTTTTTCATCTTTTTCTCTGTGTTCAGGATGCGAATCATAATACGTTTTATAACGCTCGCTGCCCTTTATCAACAAATCCCTCGAAAACATTACTGTCCGCTCATCAATCTTGTTCAATGGTTTAAAATATTTTTCTTTGGCAGGATATGGAAAAAAAAGCACGCCCATAACAAGAACCAACAATCCCAGCAATACTATTGCCACAACATTACCGTAAGGTAAAAAACCTGTAGCAGGAAAAATATAAATTACAGATAACGGAATACCGGCAATTAAAAAGCTATAAGCCGCTCTCTTCTCCTTTTCCAAAAAAGAAATAACAACAGCATACAGAAAAAAAACAAACAATAAAATCCCTATTACAGAAGCGATACTTATAAAACAGCTCATAAATATTAAATTTCCTCAAAGATTATAAAAAAACAACTTCTATACAAGAGACTGAAAAACAATAAAAAAAAGCTAATCAACCTAAACTAGCATTATACAATCTCACTTGCTTACTTGCTTACTAATTAATCTATCATGCATTTTACTTAAAATAATAAGAGCTAAAACAGCTCCAATAGTAGCATACAACATATCCGACTGTGTATCCCAGATATATCCTTGTGTTCCTAAAAATGATTCAGAAGACTCTCCTGTTTGCTCAGCCACAAACCATTCAATTAATTCATACGTTACACTAATTGCCATACAAATTGTTACAACAATAAAACTAAGCCATTTCGCACTATTAACAACTCTATTTTTTATCATTATCTCGCGTGCTATCATGGCAGGGATAAACCCTTGAGCAAGATGACCGATTTTATCATAATTATTTCGCGATTGATCAAACACCTCTTTAATCCAATCAAAAAGCGGAACTTCTGCATAGGTGTAATGTCCTCCTACCATTAATATCACACAATGAATTAATATCAACAGGTAAACCAAATTTGTAAATCTGAACTCTTTATAAGTAACCGCAAGAATAACCAGCGCAATAATTGCCGGCAACACTTCCAATATCCAAATAAAATAATCTTTCGGATTTATTGCAGACCACGTTAAAACCGCTCCGAATATCATCAAAAAAGCAATTATATATTTTTTATTTTTAGATAGTCTCATTTATATATTCTACTCTAAAAGATCAATAATCATCCAAATTTATAAAATCTTTTTTAATAAAAACATCAATCAGCACCAAATAAAAAAGGAGGCAACTACTCCTCCTTTTTATAACTCAAAAAAAAATCAATCAACTCATATTAATTACCATAATAAACCTTAGAAATAAAATGATTTAGCTGATTACGATATGACTTGGTTAATCTGCCATTTGTTGCATCAGCCATTTTCAATAAAATATACCCTTTAAGAGCAATAAAATCTCCCTCACTCACTCCTGTTTCCTTTAAAGAAGTTTTTATTCCAAGCCTACTATTATTTTTTTCTATTACTCCCAAATAAGTCTCTATAATCTCTTCATCATTTTGTCCTGCCAACCCTAGCGACCAAGCTATTTTAGCATAACATCTACCATTCTCTTTTTGAAACATTTTTACAAAGTAAGGAAGAAGAAGTGCTCTGCCATAAGCTTGAGGAATATCAAATTTCTCTTCTATTATTTTAGCAAATTCTCTTATCGGATTAAATACTACTCTATCTTCTTTAATATATTGTGCGCCTGCATGTCCTACTACAGAAGCGCCTTGTAATAAATATATTGATGCTAGTTCATCGCTAAACCCTTCAGATTTTTCGGCATGAAAACCATGCTTAAACCAATTTAATAATGTGCTATTTTCAATCCAGTGTTGTGCTACGCTATTAATTTGTGTTTCTGCTATATTTTGTTCTAAAGTTAATGCTAACATGACGACCTCCTTTTTTTATTTAGTTAAATTCAATTAACTATTAGCAACCTACGTGCCAAAAGCCATATTCAACTTTATTCCAAACACTTACAGAAGAAACTTAAAACACCGGAAATGCCACTGCTAAGCTTTAGGACACTATAACAAATTACGGTGTCACGTTATTGTACAATGTCTTATTTTAGGACAAAAAAGGTAAGGGTTAAAATACTACACAACTATAATAAAACTAATACCGGTCTAAAAATCACTATTAATCAAAACCGTATATGATATTTTTTCATTTTTAGGTAGAGCGTATTTCTACTAACCCCAAGAACTTTAGAGGCTTTACTTACATTACCATTTAATTGATTAAGAGAAAAAATAATCGCCTTTCTCTCCATCTCACTTAAACTCTCTAACACAGGAGATTTAAACACGCTTTCCTCTCTGTTTTTAGTAAGTTTTTCTTCCGACATAAAAGATGGGCGCAACTCCAAAGAGACATCTAACAATCCATCGAGATTAACATATTTCTCGGCAAAATTCTCTAATTCACGGATATTTCCCGGCCAGTCATAATCATGCAACCTACTCAATAACAAAGAGTCGTATTTAGGAGAAGGCTTTTTTAATTTCAGAGCCTTATTTCTTAAAAAGCTATTAAACAGAGTCGGGATATCCTCTTTTCGTTCGGCTAAAGAGGGAATCAGAATAGGAATCACACTCAATCGATAAAACAAATCAAGTCTGAAATTACCTTTCTCTACCTCTTTTTTAAGATCCTTATTAGTAGCAGCTATAATGCGAACATCAACAGGAATATCTTTATCACCACCAACACGCGTAACTGTTGACTCCTGCAATGCCCGAAGCAATTTCACCTGCATATTTAATGGCATCTCTCCTATCTCATCCAAAAATAGCGTTCCACCATTTGCCAACTCAAATTTCCCGGGATTACCTCCTTTTTTTGCTCCGGTAAAAGCTCCGGCATCATAACCAAACAATTCACTCTCAATTAAATTCG
>JAYEOD010000434.1:0-9551 GCA_034722575.1 Bacteroidota bacterium
ATTATCTTTTAGCATTCTTCTTGCTTCTCCTTTCGATTTAAAAATAGTGGTATTAGCAGCTAAAAATTCTATTATAGGAATACCTGATTCTAAATCTGTTTTATTAATATCGAACTGAGGAACACCTTCAAAAACATCTAATATCATCTGTTCAGGAAGTTGATTTAATTTTTCTGCTGTTGATTTTGCAAATAAAATTTGTGATGCTTCAACAGCTGAATTATAATCTTTTTCAGAATGAACACGTATAGTAATATCTTTAGCAAGAGTTTTTTGAAGAATTCTATTATGAGGCTCTTCTTTATGTTCCGATACCATTTTAATTACCTCTTCTTGCGAAAACATAGTAAATATTTTAATATATTTTTCTGCATCTTCGTCAGAAGTATTTAACCAAAATTGATAGAATTTATATGGAGAGGTTTTTTCCGGATCTAACCATACATTACCACTCTCTGTTTTACCAAATTTTCCACCATCAGCTTTTGTAATTAACGGACAAGTAATAGCAAATGCTACACCATTCTCTTTTTTCCTTATAAGCTCTGTTCCAGTAGTTATATTTCCCCATTGATCGGATCCACCCATTTGTAGGCGACAGTTTTTCTCTTTGTAAAGATGTAAAAAGTCGTTGCCCTGAACTAACTGGTAGCTGAATTCTGTAAAAGACATTCCGCTATTTGCTTCACCTGAAAGACGTTTTTTTACCGAATCTTTTGCCATCATGTAATTTACAGTAAGATGTTTTCCTACATCACGAATAAAATCTAAAAAAGTAAGATCTTTCATCCAATCGTAGTTGTTAACTAACTCAGCGGCATTTTCTTCTTTTGTATCAAAATCAAGAAATTTTTGTAACTGCTGTTTTAATTTTTCTTGGTTATAACGAAGAGTCTTTTCGTCTAAAAGATTACGTTCTTGCGATTTTCCCGAAGGATCACCTATCATTCCGGTAGCTCCTCCTATTAAAGCAAGCGGTTTATGACCGGCTTTCTGAAGGTGTTTTAACATCATTACTCCAACTAAGTGACCAATATGAAGAGAATCGGCTGTTGGATCTATTCCAACATATCCTGCTGTCATCTCTTTTTTTAATTGCTCTTCGGCTCCCGGCATTATATCGTGAATCATTCCACGCCAACGTAACTCTTCTACAAAATTCATCTGTTTATTTTTTATTTTATTGAGCGCAAAGATAAAGCGAATGAATAGAATTATGAAATAATTAATTACTAATAACTGATTTAAAACTGATTGTATTTCAATTGAATGCCATTGAATTAATCAATTTATTTTGAAATTACATTAGTAATATGTATTTAGTTACTAAAATATTACCTTTGCAGGATGGTATTTGTAACAGGAGCAACAGGATTAGTAGGTTCGCATTTAGTTTTATATCTTTTAAAAAAAGAATATAAAGTGAGGGCTTTAAAAAGAAAAACTAGTAGTTTTTCGATTATAAAAAATGTTTTTGATTTATATGCAGATGAAAATCCTGCTAATCTATTTGATAAAATCGAATGGGTGGATGGTGATATTACTGATTTGTTTTCGATAGAAGAAGCTTTAAACGACATTGATGAAGTTTATCATTGCTCCGGATTAGTATCTTATCAAAAAAATGATAAAAAAAGAATTTTTGATATTAATATTAATGGCACTGCAAATGTTGTAAATGCTTCTATTAGAGCTGATGTAAAGAAATTTCTTTATGTGAGTTCTGTAGCTTCTTTAGGACGAGCTGAAAAAAATACTCTTCATACCGAAGAAATTATATGGGAAAATTCTAAAGAGCGTAGCGATTATTCGGTTAGTAAATATCTTGGCGAACAAGAGGTATGGCGTGGTAGTGAAGAGGGGTTAAATGTTGTTATCATAAATCCTTCTATAATTCTCGGAATTGGAAATACTGAAAAAGGAAGTACAAAGCTGTTTACTAAAGTATATGAAGGGTTAAAATTTTATACCGATGGTATTAATGGTTTTGTTGATGTTAGAGATGTTGCTAATACTGCCATTTTATTAATGGAGAGCACTATTTCAGGAGAGCGTTTTATTATTAATGGCGATAATGTTTCGTACAAAAAATTGTTTAAACTTATAGCAGAAAATTTTAAAGTGAATCCACCTAAGTATCGAGCCGGTTCTATTTTAAGTGGAATATATTGGAGAACCGATTGGTTAGTAAGTAAATTAACAGGACGAGAGCAAATTGTTTCGCGCAGCACAGCAAAAACAGCACAGCAAAAACACTATTTTTCTAACCAAAAAATTAAAAATTATATAAATCATAATTTCATCCCAATAGAAAAAACCATAAAGGATTCTTGTGCCGTAATAATTAAAAAATTTGATTAGTGTTTGTTTATAATTTCAGCAATTTTAGAATTAGTAACGGTGTGACTTTTTCAAACAACTGAATAAAAACTGTTTAATTTATTTTTTATATCAAAGTTGAGTCACACCGTGACTTTATAGAAAGACCCTATTTAGTGATATTTTTAATAAAAAATCGAACAAATCTTTAAAAAAGCAATCGTTTGTAAAAAATAAATAAATTTCTTCGAGTTTTTAGAATATCAATAATTCCTTGTATTTTTGCATATTGTAAGCCGAAAATAGAATAATTAGTAAATAGCATATTATGGAAAATGAAAAAATTGAGAATAAATCTCTGAATTTTATCGAACAAATTATCGAAAAAGATTTAGAAAATAATAAAAACGGAGGACGTTTACATTTTCGTTTTCCTCCTGAACCAAATGGGTATCTACATATTGGTCATGCTAAAGCTATTTGTTTAAGTTTCGGTTTGGGTCTGCATTATAAAACAAAAGTTAATTTACGCTTTGACGATACAAACCCTTCTAAGGAGAGTATTGAATATGTTGATTCGATAAAAAAAGATGTTAAATGGTTGGGTTTCGACTGGGACGATAGAGAGTATTATACTTCAAATTATTTTGAAGATTTATACCAAATGGGAGTGAAGCTTATTGAAAAAGGTAAAGCTTATGTATGTGAGTTGTCTCCCGAAGAAATTGCTAAGCAAAAAGGAACTCCTACAGAACCGGGACAAAATAGTCCGTATCGAGATCGTAGCGTAGAAAAAAACCTTGAGCTTTTTAAAAAAATGAGAGATGGTGAGTTTGAGGACGGTACTAAAATGCTGCGTGCTAAAATAGATATGGCCTCTTCAAATATGCATATGCGCGATCCAATTATGTATCGTATTCGTCGTGCACATCATCATCGTACCGGCGACGATTGGTGTATCTATCCAATGTATGATTTTGCTCACGGACAGAGTGATTTTATTGAAAAAATTACTCACTCTTTATGTACTCTCGAATTTGAGGTGCATCGTCCTTTATACGATTGGTTTATAGATCAAATTGCCGAAGAGGGTGAAGATAGACCACGACAGATTGAGTTTGCTCGTCTTAATCTTAGTTATACTATAATGAGTAAACGTAAGTTGCTCGAATTGGTTGAAGAAGGTTTTGTTGAAGGATGGGACGACCCCAGAATGCCTACTATTTCCGGTCTTAGAAGAAGAGGATTTACTGCGGCTTCGATTAGGAATTTTGCCGAAACTATCGGTATAGCAAAACGTAATAATGTTATTGATGTGGCTCTTTTAGAGCATAGTGTTAAAGATGATTTGAATAAAATCGCTCCTCGTGTTATGGGTGTTATCGATCCTGTGAAATTGATTATCGATAACTATCCCCAAGATAAAACAGAAGAGTTAGAGCTTATAAATAATCCGGAAGATGAATCTATGGGATCTCGAATAGTACCTTTTTCAAAAGAGGTGTATATCGAACGAAATGATTTTATGGAAGAACCACCAAAGAAATTTTTCCGCTTGGGACCCGATCGTATGGTGCGTTTAAAAGGTGCTTACGTTGTAAAATGTACTGGCTACGATAAAGACGAAACAGGAAAAATTACTGCTGTTCATTGCGAATACGATCCTGAAACAAAAAGTGGTTCAGCAACTAAACAAGTAAAAGTAAAAGGTATATTACATTGGGTTTCAGTAAAACACGGCATAAAAGTAGAAGTGCGTCAATACGATCGTTTGTTTAACGATCCCGATCCTGATGGACATAAAGATAAAGGCTTTAAAGACTTTATTAATCCAAATTCTCTCGAAATTTTTAACGAGTGTTATGTTGAACCATCTTTAAAAGATGTTAAACCTGAAGATAATTTTCAGTTTCAGCGTTTAGGATATTTCTGTGTGGATAAAAATTCTACAAAAAATAATATTATCTTTAACAGAACGGTTCCTCTTCGCGATAACTGGTCGAAAAAAAATAAATAGTAGCAAATACGTGTAAAAAGGATTTATTTAATATGATAAAAGGGACAGAAAAATTAATTTTTCTGTCCCTTTTTAGTTTGAATAATTATCCATTTGCCTTTTTGCAAGCCAATTATTCAAATCATCCTATTCAATTAATTTACCTGTTAATATTTTTAACCCCGTTTTTCAAGCGTTTTAAAGTCTCTTGTTTTCCTATTAACGCAATAATATCGAACATATGAGGGCCTTTTGGAGCTCCTACTATACATAATCTGAAAGCATTCATAATAACTCCTATACCATATTCTTTATCTTCAATCCATTGTTTTACTATTTTTTCGGTATTCTCGCTACTAAAATCTTCTACTTCCGAAAGCAATTCGTATAGGCCATTCATTTTTTCCGGCACTTCGCCTTTCCAACGTTTTTTTACTGTTTTAGCATCATATTCTGTTGGAGCTACAAAGAAAAAGCTACTCTGTTCCCATAAATCTTTTGGAAAAACAGCTCTCTCTTGTACCGAAGCAATCACCTCTTCAATCAAACTATCTTCGGCAGAAATACCCTTTTCTTCTAAATCTTTTTTAAAGGAAACAGCTAATTCTTTTGGAGTTTTTTGTTTTAGATAGTGTGCATTAAAATTTTCAGCTTTTTTCAAATCGAAACGCGCACCTGCTTTACTTACTCTGTCTAAAGAAAAACTTTCAGCTAATTGCTCTAAAGTAAAAAATTCCTGCTCTGTTCCCGGGTTCCATCCTAATAGAGCTATCATGTTTATAAAAGCCTCTGCAAAATATCCCTCTTCTCGATATCCCATTGCAGTATCTCCGCTTTTTGGGTCTTTCCACTCTAAAGGAAATACCGGAAAGCCTAATTTATCCCCATCACGCTTGCTTAATTTTCCTTTTCCTGTTGGTTTTAATAACAAAGGAAGATGCGCAAATTCAGGGCTCTCCCAATTAAACGCACGATATAACATAACATGTAACGGAAGCGATGGCAACCACTCCTCGCCACGTATAACATGAGAAATTTTCATTAAATGGTCGTCAACAATGTTAGCAAAATGGTATGTTGGCAAACCATCCGACTTAAATAATACTTTATCGTCGAGCGTGGACGTGTTTACTTTTACAGTGCCACGAATAATATCCTGAGCAATAATATCTTCATTCTCGGGCATTTTAAAACGAATAACATATGGCTCGCCGGCATCAATTCGTTTTTTTACCTCTTCTGTCGATAAAGTTAACGAATTTTTCATTTTACCTCTGGTGTGCGAGCTGTAGCTTAAGTTATCAGCTTTCTCAGCTTCAAGCTCTTCACGCATTTTTTCTAACTCCTCAGGAGTATCAAAAGCGTAATATGCTTTCTCATCTGCTATTAGCTGCGAAATATATTTTTTGTAAATATCCCTTCTGTCCGATTGGCGATAAGGACCATATTCTCCCGGATTATTAACACTCTCGTCAATTTTAATTCCACACCATTCCAACGATTTTATAATATATTCCTCCGCACCCTCAACAAATCTTTTCTGGTCAGTATCTTCAATACGAAGCAAAAATGTACCATTATTTTTCTTAGCAAATAAGTAGTTATATAGCGCAGTTCGCACGCCACCCATGTGTAATGGTCCTGTAGGACTTGGTGCGAAACGAACTCTTACATTATTGTTTGTCATAATATATTATTTTTTTTTGCAAAGATATAAAAATCAAATGTTCTATTAATATAATACTTTGGGCAGCGGCCGGGCTATCCGTTTTAGCCAACTTGTAAATGGTCTTTTTTGCTAAGCAGTGCGTGGGCTTCCTGCGGTCGCCTCCGCCGGCTAAGCAAAAAATAACCATTCACTGCGTCGGGCTGCCACTCCTATCCCTGCTGCAACAAGCGGTGTTATATTATATAATCTCTGCAGGTAAAAAGAAGTAAAATTTCGTGTTTTATTATTATAGCTATAAAAAAAATATTGTTAATTATTTGCGAAAGAAATATATTTCAACTATTATTGCTTACAGTAAAGCATTATCCTCAAAATATTAATAGTTGAGTTTTAATAAATAAGGTCGACATGAAAAAAGTATTATTTTATTGTTTTATATGTATTAGTTTTTTTTCTTGTAAAACTCTAAAACCAATCGATTTTGCTATTAGTAATACGCCACATAATTTGCTTCCAACTCTGGAAATTGAAGTTAATATGAGTAATTTGCTTAATCGTATTTATGATGGTAGTATCGACAGCACGGCGAAAATAAAATATACTACATTAACAAATAGTGTTATAGAGCGTTATAATGGTTTAGAAATTGAATATAGACCCGAACAGAGAGTTTACGATATTTTATCACTTTATAATAAGCAAGTTAAACATAATATTATTGATACTACCGGTTTTCCACAAGGTAGCGTACGTCTTGATTTACTCTATTTTAACGAAAAGAGAGATGTCTCTATGGCTGCTTTAAATTCGTGGAGCCTTGGTATTTTTAATTTATTCGGCGTTCCATTTACCTCTTATAAAACCAAAATAGAAACTCAAGTTGCTATTTATGATAGGGATGGTTTTGAAATAAAAAAATATAGAGGAACCGGCGAAGGATTCGTTTATATAGCAATGTATTGGGGGTATGGGAGAGATGCATATAGAAAATCAGCCCTTGATGCATTTAAAAATTCAATGAAACAAATAGAGAAACAAATTGTTAATGATAATAAGGAATTAAAATTAACAATTAATAGCATAAAGAGCAAACGTCCGATGTTTATACATTAAAAGATGTTTTTACAGATTTAAACTAATACTAACAAACTAAATAACTACATTAAAATTATGGAAAATATTACCGGATTTAGGAACAATGTTTCTGAAAAAGAATCATTGATTACATTATCGTCAAACGCCACAAATAATCTTGCAGAAATAGGTGAGTGGGGAAAATTTCTCTCAGTTGTTGGCTTTTGTTTTATTGGATTAATTATTGTTGGAGGAATATTAATGGGACTGTTTTTCTCGGTATTTTCATCTTCTCTCGGAATTCAAAATCAACTTCCTTTCCATAATTTTGGTATAATACTAATATATCTTGTTATAGGCGTTGTATATTTTTATCCAATCTATTTTTTGTATAATTTTTCTACAAATATTAAAGCAGGTTTAAAGCAAAAAAATGAGATGCAGGTTGATAAGGCTTTCAAAAATTTGAAATCGCATTATAAATTTATAGGAATACTTACTATTATCTTCTTGGCTCTGTATGCAGTATTATTTTTATTGGGAATATTGGGGAGTCTTGTTATTTGAGTGCATCGTATGTAATAGGCTCAGGCTGAAAGTCTGAGATGAAAATAAGTAATGAATAAGATCGGCATTCAGAAAAATATTATTCAGCTCAAAGCGATGCTTTAGAGAGATCGGGAAGCTGAGAACTTGTTCGAAGATCACCCGGCCGAACTTAGGTATAGCAAAGAGATGGATGAT
Organism: Bacteroidota bacterium; assembly: GCA_034722575.1. Classification (GTDB taxonomy): domain Bacteria; phylum Bacteroidota; class Bacteroidia; order Bacteroidales; family JAIPAH01; genus JAIPAH01. The sequence continues at coordinate 7,803 of JAYEOD010000434.1, forward strand.
ATTTTTATGTAAGCCTTGATTTTTCCGTCACTTTTTATCAAGAAAAAGGGACAATGTTTTTGAAAAAAACAAAGAGAAAAACTGATTATGTTTTTATTAACGACCCGTCGTTTCAACCGACAGGGATAAACCTTATTATAAATAGTTAGGTGCTAGATATTTATAGTTTTTATTTTTCGGACTAACTTTTTTCTTGATAAAATAGTCACAACAAAGGTAGACACTCCGGATTGAATGGGTAAGATATAACATAACTCTATTTTTTTTTGGGTCAAAAAAAATTAGTTTAATTAGATCAATTCGATGAAAAACAAATTATAAACGGATGAAAAAATCATGTTAATCATGTAAATCCTGTCTAAAAAATAAACGGATGAACCAAAAAATTAATCCTTTTTTGCCGGAGCCTCAAGATTGTATCCCGAAATTGTATCCTCTCTTTTTAAGAGTATTGCGAAAATAAGTCCTATAACACCTAAGCCGGCAAATATTATCATTGTCCAAAAATAATTTAAGCTTTCTGTTCCAACAGGATTTGTTGCGTCGAGTACAATTCCGGCAAGTAGTGGCAAAGCCCATAAACCAAGATTCTGAATAGAAAACATCAATCCGTATGCTGTTCCTAATTTATTCTCATCTACAATACGTGCTACTGAAGGCCACATTGCAGCAGGAACTAGCGAAAAGGCTATTCCTAACATTACCATCGGAATATATGGTGTAAGCATTGTAAAGGCGAATAAAAGATGCACAATAATAAGTATAATAGAGCCATAAATCATTAATGAAGCACTTTTACCTTTTTTATCGACAAATAGTCCAAATAGAGGTGTAAATAGTACCGTTCCAAGTGGTAGCAAAGAAGATATTTGTCCGCTGCGCTCTAGTGAAAATCCAAATTTATTTAGAAAGAAATCGGATGAGTAAGATAAAAACGGAAATACTGCCGAATAAAATGTTACGCATAGCAGAGTTATGTAAATAAAAGAGGTGTTTTTGAAGAGATTCCCTATATCTGAAATTGTAAACTGTTCCGATTTATCTATTAGTTTTATATTATTGATTTGTTTATCGAGTTTTGCATCAAACATTATGTATATCATAAATGCTAAAAGTCCTGTAGTTACTAATATTGCTGCAAACCACATAGCAATTGAGATGTTCGATTCAGCGCCAATTAAAATTGGCGATAGCCAAAAAGCTAATACAGATCCGATACGAGCAAAACCGAGTTTTATGCCAAAAGCCAGCGCAAGTTCTTTACCTTTAAACCATTTAACAATAATTTTACTTATTACTACAATACTTGTTTCGGCTCCAAGCCCAAAAAAGAACCGTCCAAGAAGCATCATTTTTAGTTCCGGTGAGTATCCCGGAAAGATGGAGTTCATTAATTCATAACCTATTCCACCACTTCTATAAATATCGCTGGCTCCGTAGGCGGTTAGCAGAGCTCCTCCCGACATCAGAGAGATAAATAGAGTTCCTGTTTTGCGTATTCCTAATTTATCAAGAATAATTCCTCCAAGTACAGCCATCAATAAAAATACATTCGGAATAGAGTAAACCGATACAAAAAGTCCGAAATCGGTTGATGTAAAACCAAATTCATCGGTTAATACTTTTTTTAATGGCGATATAGCATCGTAAAAATAGTAGTTGCCGGCTAAAATAAAACCTACAATAACCAACATACTCCATCTTACAACTGCCGAACCTTTAATTAACCTTGAAACTTTTTCCATTATT
>JAYEOD010000435.1:0-1866 GCA_034722575.1 Bacteroidota bacterium
AGAGGTAGAGAATAATTATTCGCCATATCCAATATTTTGGGATGGCGTGGAAATAAATTCTGTGTATTCTGACAATATTTCTGTAGGAGGTGGCTCTACTTATGGCGTTGGAGGTTCTATGGCTCGATTTGTTGCCGATGATAATACTCTGTTTTGTGTTGATGAAGCTTCTCTTAATATTGTTGATATTACTGATGAGCGGAATATGAAAAAATTGAAGAGTAAAAATATCGGATGGCAGATAGAGACTATCTTTAAAAGAGATGATAATCTCTTTATCGGTTCTATGTCGGGTATGCTTATTGTTGACGTTTCTAATCGTGAACAGCCTTGTGAGGTATCAAGCTATTGGCATATGACGAGCTGCGATCCGGTAGTAGTAAAAGATGATTATGCTTGGGTGTCGCTGCGAAATGGAACAGATTGCGGAGGAGGAAATAATACTCTCGATTTGGTTGATATATCTGATCTTTCAAATCCCGTGGAGGCAAAATCGTATAGTATGACAAATCCGTATGGACTTGGTATTGATGGAAATATTTTGTTTTTATGTGATGGTATTGCCGGTTTACGTGTTAATGATATTACCGATCCAATGAATATGATAGAGATAGCAGTATTTAGCGAAATACACGCTTATGACGTTATTCCTTATAATGATGTTCTTATGCTTATCGGGGACGATGGTTTTTATCAATATGATTACTCAGATTTAGAGAATGTTGTGTTGATTAGTAAAATAGAAGTTATTGGAGAGTAGTAATGGTTTTTATTTATATTTAGCATCTCAACTTTATTTATTAGTTGAGATGTTTTTTTTTATCTTTATCAAAGATAAAAATTAATTGTTATGGTAACTATAATTGAGTGGTTAGAGGGGTATAGCCATGTAATGCAAGCTTTGTTTGCAACACTATTTACGTGGTTTTTAACTGCATTAGGGGCAGCAGTGGTATTCTTTTTTAAAAAAATAAACAAAAATGTTTTAAATGGTATGCTTGGATTTGCTGCCGGAATAATGATTGCGGCTAGTTTTTGGTCGTTGTTGGCTCCCGCTATCGAGATGGCGGAAGAGATGGGTGACACACCGTGGGTGCCTGCTGTAGTGGGTTTCTTGTCGGGAGGAACATTTTTGTTATTGGTAGATAAAATACTTCCTCACCTTCATTTAGGTAATGAAATGAAGGATGCGGAAGGAATAAAGACTAGCTGGCAGAAGAGTGTTTTGTTAGTATTGGCAATTACACTTCATAATATTCCCGAAGGATTAGCTGTAGGAGTTGCTTTTGGTGCTCTTGCATCAGGTATGGATTCTGTCTCTATTGCAGGTGCTGTTGCGCTTGCAATTGGTATTGGAATACAAAATTTTCCTGAAGGAGCGGCAGTGTCGGTTCCTCTACGCAGGGAAGGTTTTTCGCGTAGAAAAAGTTTTTTTTATGGACAAATGTCCGGTATTGTAGAGCCTATGGCCGGGGTGATTGGTGCTGTAGCTGTATTGTCGATGAAAGATTTTTTGCCTTATGCGTTATCATTTGCAGCAGGCGCTATGATTTTTGTGGTGGTAGAGGAGTTGATTCCGGAAGCACAACAGGAAAAAAGTACCGATATTGCAACAATTGGAGCTATGTTGGGGTTTGCGGTAATGATGCTGCTGGATGTTGCGTTAGGATAAATTGCCTTTATTTATACAAAAACAGGACGGCTAAATAATTTTATTTCACGCAGATTTCGCAGAATAACGTAGAAAAAACATGTTAATCATGTAAATCCTGTCTAAAAATAAACGGATGAAACATCCATGTTAAGCAATTTTTAACACACACGAGAATGATTATATGAGTTAACAGCCAACAGGATTTCGATAGA
>JAYEOD010000436.1:0-1861 GCA_034722575.1 Bacteroidota bacterium
ATTAAAAATTATTGAGTTGGCAGGAATAGAAAAAGTTGATAGTGCTGACGCAATAAGAATTAAAGAGAAGGAAGAGAATACTCAGAAAAAGAAAAAAATAGAAGCCATAAAGCATATCGAGCTAATCGACAATCATAAAGTAATGCCCGGAGAAGCCGAAGTGGATTTACATATCTCTGCTTTACGCGATGATTATAATGATTTAAGCAATCTGGAAATTCTTGATTATCAGCTTAATTATTTCTCTTCTTCTCTCGACAATGCAATTAAAAACGACTACACAAAAGTAGTTTACATACATGGCATAGGAAACGGAACATTAAGAAACACAATAAAAAAGAGTATAAAAAACGAATATCCTGAATTTGGTATTCGTAACGCCTCCTTTTCACAATACGGAAATGGAGCAATAGAAGTTCTTATACCTAATAATTTTCAGATTGATTAGTAACAATAGAAAGTTATTTTTCGTAGCCACGATACAACAATAAAAGTCAGCCGTGACTTTACGGATAGAAGGTATTAAATATAAAAAAACAGTAGTCTGCTCTATCGCGTCAGTGTAAGCTGATGAGGAAAGTCGGGACACCACAGAGCGCCATACTTCTTAGAGGGAAGAGTCCTTTTAGGATATAGCTAGTGCTGCAGAAAATAACCGGCAGATGTATTTCGGTACATTCGCTAAGGGTGGAAAGGTGAGGTAAGAGCTCACCAGTATTTCGGGTAACCGAAGTAGCTGAGTAAACCTTATGGGGTGCAAGATCATGTATATCGGAAACTGAGGGCTGCTCGCCCAATTCCGAGGGGTAGATTGCTTGAACCTGACGGTGACGTCAGGTCTAGATAAATGATAGAGACCCTTTTGGGTACAGAATCCCGCTTATAGGACTACTGTTTTTTTTATTATATTTGTGTCTGATAAAATATATACTTAATTTTATAAACAGACACTAACTATGCATTACTTTCTAAAAATCCTCTTATACCAATTGAATTTTAAAATAGCCGACATAAATTCAAAATATTTTTCTGTTTTACAATCTTCAAATTTTAAGCATAGTAATAGCTACGGTTCAAATTTTAAGTGCGGTAAAACCGGAAAAGATAAAGGATTTATCGGGTATTTTAATGTTCAATTGGTATTAATTACAACACTGTTCCTTGTCACAATACTCACTCAAGCACAAGATATTCCTAATAATGGCTTTGAAGAGTGGACTTCGGGAGAACCAACCTATTGGAATACTTTAGACCAAGATGTTTTAGGAATTACATTTAACATGGTTACCGAAAATAATTCAGATCCATATTCCGGTAACTCTTGCGTAAAAATGGAGACAATATCGAATTATTTTTTTCTTTATGGTGATGTAGTAATGCCCGGATTAATTACGCTTGGCGAGATAGAATCCGATCCTCTTACACAAGAGGGAGGCATTACAGGTGGTGTGCCATACTCACAAAACCCACAGAGCCTAAGCGGATATTTCAAATATTTCCCACAAGAAGTTGATACCGCCAGCATAGGATTAGCATTGTTTCGTTGGAATGGCGCTAGCCGAGACACTCTGGCGGGAGGAGTTTTTCAAGTAGGCGAAGAGGTTGCAGAGTGGACTCAGTTTGAAGCTACGCTGGAATACGTCATCTGGGCACAACCCGATACATTAAATATTTTAGCCGCCAGCTCTTCGGATGAAGAGGGCGATGCTTTAATGGAAGGTTCTACACTATATTTAGACGAACTAACTCTAAACTACGGTCCGACAAGCATTATAGAACCCGATTTCTCAGGAGACTTTACTGTATATCCTATTTCCACCACACAGCAGTTTAAAATAGAGATGAATCTAGCAACTACAGA
>JAYEOD010000437.1:0-9522 GCA_034722575.1 Bacteroidota bacterium
GTAAAAAGCGACACTATTTTGTATGAGAAATATTTTAATAACTATAATCAGGAATCTGTAGTTACCACATTCTCAATAGCAAAGTCGTTTGTCTCTTCCCTTATCGGGATAGCTATTTCAGAGGGCTATATTGATAATGTTAACGACCCGATCACAAAATATCTTCCTTATATTGATAAAGAAGAGTTTGCTGATCTTACAATAAAAAACCTTCTTAATATGCGTTCGGGGCTAGATGCTAATGAAGGCTATTATAACCCTTTCGGGGATGTTGCGAAATATTATTATGGTACTAACTTAAAAAAATATCTTACCAAAATAAAAAAGAAAGAAACGCCGGGCAAACACTACGAATATTTAAGTGTAAACACACAACTACTGGCCGATATCATAGAACACACAACAAAAAAATCGGTATCACAATATTTACAAGAAAAAATTTGGGAGCCATTACAAATGGAATCGGATGCCACATGGAGTATCGATTCTAAAAGAAACAAAACAGTAAAAGCCTATTGCTGCATAAATGCCAAAGCACGCGATTTTGCTAAATTCGGACGACTATATTTGAACAAGGGTAAATGGAACGGAAAACAAATAGTTCCCGAAGAATGGGTTTATAATAGTTCTCATGCCACTAACAACTCGAAAACAAGATTAGGATATTTCTATTCGTATCAATGGAGAGGGACTGATGATGGAGCTTTTTTTGCCAGAGGTTTATTAGGGCAATACATTTTTGTTTATCCTAAATACGATTTTATTGCAATACGTTTTGGTAAAGATTATGGCGATGTAAACTGGATCGACTTTTTTACACCTATTGCTAAGGAGTTATAATACCAAACAAAAAGCCTGATATCTGTTAGTTATACCATGGGCGTTGAGAAACAGCCATCCTTAAACTTAAAATTATGTATATTTGTATTTTTAACAGGAAAACAAGATAATGTCAATGAAAAAAGTTATTAATCTTATTGAAAAGACTAAATTTCAGGTTGTTTCATATGCAAATAGCTCACTAACTGTTTTATTTTGGCACATTGGAAAACGTATTGCAACTCAGGAATTAAGAAACGAAAGAGGGGAATATGGTAAACAAATTGTCGTTACACTGTGACGAGAATTGGTAAAGCGATTTGGAAAAAATTACGAGGAGAAAAATTTGTGGAGAATGATTCAGTTTTCCAAACAATTCCCTGATATTGAAAAAGTCGTTACATTATCACGGCATTTATCTTGCTCTCATTTTTTGACTTTAACCCCATTAAAAGAACCCTCAGCAAGAGACTTTTATGGGAAACTTGCTTATGATAGTTCATTTGGTGTAAGAGAGCTGCGTAAACAAATTGAGAAAAAAGTATTTGAGCGAACAAAAAAATCAGATATACATTTACTTGAAAATTCCATAATTAAGAAAGGTATTTTTAAAGATCCTTATTTGCTTGATTTTCTTGAACTAAAAGACGGCTATTTAGAAAATGATTTAGAATCAGCAATTCTCAAAGAACTTGAATTGTTTATTCTTGAATTAGGAAATGGATTTACATTTGTTGAAAGACAAAAACGTATGATTATTGACAGTGATGACTTTAATTTGGACTTATTATTTTATCACCGAAAATTAAAAAGACTTGTTGCTATTGAATTGAAAATTGACAAATTTAAAGCAAACTACAAAGGGCAAATGGAGTTGTATTTAAAATGGTTGGACAAATACGAAAAACAAAAAGGAGAAGAATCTCCAATTGGATTAATACTTTGTGCGGAAGCAAGTAGCGAACAAATCGAACTATTAGAGATGCAAAAGGATGAGATTATGGTTACTGAATATTGGACAGAATTGCCACCTAAAGAAATATTAGAAGCAAAATTACATGAAGCTTTAATTGAAGCAAGAGAAAGATTAGAACGAAAATCATTGAGAGAATAATCACGGTGTACAACATGTGCTCAAAAGTAAGCGGAGTGCTTAGTAAACCGAAAATTATTATTATATTTGAATATTAAGTATGGAAGTGAAAAGTTCGTGCTGTTAATTCCGCCAACTTTTAGCACTAACGATATCAGGCTTTTTTTATCGCTCTTTTTAATATGTTTTTGGTATAAAATGTAAAGCTCTATTTCAGAACACCATTTTTATACTTCTCAGTTTTTATTTTTTCACCATTTTCATCATACTCAATCCACTTACCGGTTTTTTCGCCTTTTTTATACTCTCCTAAAAGTTTTATTTCTCCATTATTATGATACTCTTTATACTCACCAACAGTTATATTTTTTTCATAATACTCTTCCGTTTGAACAGCTCCGTTTTCATAAAAAGACTTTTGTAATCCCTCGAAATTTCCATTTACATAATTATACTCTGCAATCAGATTTCCATTTTCATCAAACCATTTCGAGACACCATTTTTTTTACCCTCAGCATATAACGACTCTTCGAGCAAAACCCCGGGACGATGCGAGTAATAGACACGATTTACGCCATCAATCAAACCATTTTTATAAACTGTGTACGATGTCAGGTTAGCACCATAAGTATATTCTCTCGAAATACCATGCAGCAGATTATTCTTATAATACTCCTCTTTCTTTAAATATCCTCTTTTATCAATAACTACATGCAGGCCATCTTTTTTTCCATTACTATACCACTGAATATCGTGTAATAATTCACTAGCCTGATATTCGCGCCACAATCCATTTTTAGTGTCATCCTTATAAAATCCTTTAAAAACAATAAACCCTTCTTTCTCTTCCCAAGCGCCCTGTTTTAAACCATTTTCATCAGTAAAATTAATTCCTGTTTCAGTTTTCTGAGAAAACGATAAGATCCCACTAAATAATATCCAAAAAATTATAACATATCTCTTCATAAATAATTCTGTATTATATTAATATATCTCAAAATTAAGAAATAAAAAAGAAACGATATAATATTATCTACATATTTCGCCAAACAAGTCAAAAAAGTCTGCTTTAAAAATTTTCACCTTCACAAAGTCACCAATTTTTAAATCATTACTATTCTCAATAAGCACTTCGTTATCTACATCAGGCGAATCAAACTCTGTTCTACCTACAAAATAATCACCCTCTACCCTATCTATAATAACCTTAAATTCTTTTCCTACTTTATCACTATTCAACTCCAGCGAAATTTCCTGTTGAACATCCATCAGCAACTCCATTCTCGAATTTTTCACCTCTTCAGGAACATCATCTTCCAGCTCAAATGCAGGAGTATTTTCCTCTTCAGAATATGTAAAAACACCAAGTCTGTCGAACCGCACCGCCTTAACAAACTCAACTAATTCCTCAAACTCCTCCTCTGTTTCGCCGGGATAGCCCACAATCATTGTTGTACGAATAGCTGAATAGGGAACAAGAGTTCTAAATTTCTCAACTAATTTTTCAGTCCCTTCTCTATCAATACCACGGCGCATCGATTTAAGAATACGGCTATTAATATGCTGTAGCGGAATATCGATATAGTTACAAATTTTTTCAGAATTTGCCATTGCTTCAAGAACATCTAAAGGAAACTGAGAGGGGAAAGTATAATGAAGGCGTATCCATTCGATACCATCAATTTTTTCCAACTCCTTAATTAGAGCTCCTAATTTTCTTTCGTGATATAAATCGAGTCCATAATATGTTAAATCCTGAGCAATTAAAATAAGTTCTTTAACACCATTTGCGGCAAGCGCTTTCGCTTCTTCCACAAGAGTTTCGATTGGCAAAGAGATATTTTTTCCACGTATTAAAGGGATAGCACAAAAAGAACAACTACGATCACATCCTTCCGATATCTTTAAAAAAGCATAATGTGATGGAGTAGTAAGCAAACGCTCGCCAATCAATTCAGTTTTTAACCTTCCGGATATAGTATTTACTATTTTATCCATCTCGTTAACACCAAAAACACCATCGATATCATCAAACTCCTCAGTAAGCTCATCGCGGTAACGCTCAGTAAGACACCCCATAGCAAAAACCTGCGATATTCGTCCTTCCTTTTTAGCCTGTAAAAAATCGAGGATAGTATTTATCGATTCCTCTTTCGCATCATTAATAAAACCACACGTATTAATAATAACAGCATCAGTCTCTCCCTCAACAATATCATGAGAAGTATCGACACCATACGCTTTCAATTCTCCGGCAAGAAATTCTGAATCGACTTGATTTTTTGAACATCCCAAAGTGGTTATCCCCACTTTATAATTATTTTTTGTCTTCATTTTTTAACTAAATCACCATACACAAAAATGACCGCCTCCAAAACAGAAGCAGTCAGGAATTATCTTTTATAATATTATTACTTACTAAATAAAGACTCTACAAAAACAGTCTTATCAAACAGCTGCAAATCCTCCATTTGTTCACCAATTCCAATATATTTTACAGGAATTTTAAACTGATCGGAAATACCGATAGCAACACCACCTTTTGCAGTACCATCAAGTTTAGTAAGAGCCAAAGTATTTACTTCGGTAGCGGCAGTAAACTGACGAGCCTGCTCAATAGCATTTTGCCCTGTAGAAGCATCTAATATCAACAATATTTCATTTGGAGCTTCCGGGATGAGCTTTTTCATAACATTCTTTATCTTTGCTAGCTCATTCATCAAATTCTTCTTATTATGCAATCTACCCGCGGTATCGATAATAGCAACATCGGCATTATTCGACAGTGCCGACTGGATCGTATCATAGGCAACAGAAGCAGGATCGGATCCCATACTTTGCTTTACAATAGGAACCCCAACTCTTTCCGACCAAATCACCAACTGATCAACAGCGGCAGCACGAAAAGTATCGGCAGCACCAAGTACAACCGACTTACCCGCTTTTTTAAAATGATAAGCCAGTTTACCTATAGTAGTAGTTTTTCCTACACCATTAACACCAACCACCATAATTACGTACGGAAATTTACGTTTTGGGAAATCAAAACCTAATATATCGTCTTTTTGGTTTTCAGAGAGTAGAGCTGAAATTTCATCACGAAGAATACCATTCAACTCACTTGTACCAACATACTTATCGCGTACAACACGAGCCTCTATTCTTTCAATAATTTTTAGCGTGGTATGCACTCCTACATCAGAAGTAACCAAAATTTCTTCTAACTCATCAAGAACCTCTTCATCGACTTTTGATTTACCAATAAGAGTTTTAGATAACTTTTTAAAAACACTCTCTTTAGTTTTCTCGAGCCCTTTATCAAGCTTTTTCTTCTTGTCTTTAGAAAATACGGAAAATATACCCATGTGTAAAAAAATTAATTTAACACTGCTAAAATAGCATATTTATACCAAATAAATATCAAAACTTAATTGGTATAAATTAAAAAAATGCCTCTTCAAAAAAAACAAAATAGAAAAAGAGCTACTTCTAACAGGAAGAGCTCTTTTATAATTCTTAAAAATAAATAAGTCCTATTTTGTTTTAGCAAGAACTTCTTTAACCTTATCAATAGGTACTATACTCTCTTTAAAAGAGAACGCACCTGATTTAGGCGATTTTTCCATTCTAATTACTTTAGCGTAGTCTTTGCTACCTGACTGTAACGATGCAACAACTTTCTTAGCCATAACTTATATTATTTAATTTCTTTATGAATAGTATTTTTTCGAAGAATAGGATTATATTTCTTTACCTCAAGACGATCCGGAGTATTCTTTTTATTTTTTGTAGTAATATATCTAGACATCCCTGGTTGTCCGCTATTCTTATGCTCTGTACACTCTAAAATAACCTGTACTCTAGCGCCTTTTGCTTTTTTTGCCATTTTCGTTCTCTTTATATTTTCGGAGTGCAAAATTAAAACACTTATCTTAAAAAACCTAATTTACTATTGATATTTTTTATCAAATCAGTATACTAAGCTCTATTTATATAAGCACTTTTTTACTCCAGTTATTTACTTAATTATAACACTGGGCAAAAGTAACCAATAATTCATTATTAGCAACTTCGCCCCTCTTTTTTATTTAAAAAATTGAATCTTTTTCACCACTGTTCCGTAGCGGGAATAAATTCTAGCCATATACATTCCACGCTCTAAATTATTTAGAGGAATACACACCTGCTTAGAGTCTGTTTTTTTCTCATAAATTTTTCTTCCCGAAAGATCTATCAGCTCTATTTTATTAATATTACATGTACTAACCACATTCACTCTATTTCCTTTAACAGGATTAGGGAAAATCGATACTAAATTTTTATTACTTAATACATCAATTCCTGTTCCACTGCCACCTTCGCAGCTCATATATGCTAACCACCCCTCTTTAGTTTGAGAACCATCGGAAATAAACTCGAATGTTAAAGCTCCACTTTCGTGAGATGAAACAACAATGCCCGGAGAACTCACTCCATCATACGATCCTATTAATGTTGCCGAAGTATTTTCTCCATCATAAATTTTAAGAAAGTCGTAACCACTCTCAGTGCTAAAAGAGGCAAATTCTGCTTTCATCATCGCTCCAGATGTAGAAGGATAAAAAGTCATTACAATATTTTCATTATCAGAATAATTTGCATCTGCACCACCGGTATCATAAAAATTTCCTGTGCAAACATTTAACGTAGTCGTGGTCATCAGATAATCAACAGAAACTACTATATAATTTTCTTTAACAAGAGTACTTTCATCATCACCATTAATAATTTTTAAAGTAACATCATATTCACCTTCATCATTATATACTACACTTGGATTTTGTTCGCTACTGGTAGCAGGTGCGCCACCTTCAAAACTCCACTCCCACGAAACAACATCACCACATGAAGCGTCAGTAAATTCGACTGTCTCTCCTGCCCACACATGAATATTGTCAGCATTAAAACCTGCACTAAAACCTGCAGATTGCAGCGAAATATTTTGCTCTACAGAAGCATAATCCTCAACAGATATATTTTCTACAGTAACTGATTCGTAACACTGTGCTGAATAAGTAATACTGTAAGTCCCCTCTTTTATAGGGCGATAATAATTACCTAAAGGCATAGAAGTATAAACAGAACTATTATTATCATCATCGTGTCCAACAATAGTAATTTCTGCATTAATAGGATCACCGGTTTCAGCATCAGTTACAACACCATAAAAACCATAAGTAGCCTGCTCAATATAATTCAATAAAGAGCGATAATTATAATCCCAATGAGCGTCTAATTCGTTTTCGGGAAGAAGTTTTACGTTTGATAACTCCAGAGTAATTTCGCGACAATTTTGAAAATAGTTCATATAATCTTGACGACCGCCGCTGATAGTGTACCAATCGTATCCATTAGTAATACCGTCGTTATGACTAGTCATATAACCAGAAGGGCTATTTTCCTGACAAGTATCGGCATATTCGTGCGACACAAACTGCATCCAATCATCATCAGCATGACGTACAGCCCAAGTATCCCAAGGATAATTCACTACTTCTATACCACTATGAAAATTCACAGAAGCAACAAAATCATGTTCATCGGCAAAAGCCATAAAAGCCTCCGTTTCCGGCTGCCATGCATTTCCGTCGGGGTGATCTCCCTCTTCCGGATCCGGATAATTTCTATTTAAGTCGATATTATTCCCATTAGAACGACTAGCACCCCAAACAGAATTATTTCCACCGGCATAAGTACCATCAGGATTAGCGTTAGGATTAATAAAAATCTCGATATTATTCACCATAGCAGTAACCCTATCGTCAGTACCATAATTATTCAGCAAATAATCTATCAGTCTAATCATCAAAACATATCCCACTGTTTCGTCACCATGCATTGTAGAGGTATAAAAAAACTCAGGTTCGTTCTCATTCACAGAAACATTATCAGTAATTTTTGCCATTAACAACTCTCTTCCGTCAACAGTAGTTCCAATGCTTTCTACAGTACACAAATCAGGAAAATCAGTTTGAAACTGATACATCATTTCAACATAGGTTTCGTAAGTAGGATATGCATCCCAATCATAAGCATCCTTAGAGCCATCATACATCGACACTTCAGCTAACTCAGAAGAGTTATAAAGCAGTGTATAATCAATATTTAATGCTTCAAACTTCTCAAATTCCTTAGCATTAGCAAAAGCATAAACATTTCCTTCATAATCTATATTATCAACAGATATTATTCCGGATAAAGCATCAGCCTTAACGTTTAAGGGTTTTACAAACTTAAAATAAACCTCGCCTCTCTCCCTAAGAACCTTCTCAGCCGACTGAGGATTCTCTTTAAATTGCGCTTGTGTAGTAATAAAAATGACACTTAAAAAAAATGTCATTATCAATCCTTTAATTCTCATAGTATCGTTCTTTCTTAATCAGTTATAGATTTTAATTTTTAGACAAAAGATTTTCTATCATAGTTGTCCAGCCATCTATTTTTTCTTTCTAAACTCAGATATCAAACTTTTAAGACTGTTATTCACTGTCTTATTTACTTTAACCAAAGGCAGTCGTAAATTATTTTCTAAAATACCAAGATGCTCCAAAGCAGCCTTTACACCGGCAGGGTTCCCATCTTCAAACAAAGTATCCATAATATTTAATAAGCTGTACTGTATCTCTCGAGCCTTAATAAAATCATTATTCAAAGAATAGTTTACCATCTTAGAATATTCGGCAGGAAAAGCATTAGCAGTAACAGAAATTACTCCAGAGGCACCGGATGCTATCAATGGCAAAGTAAGCTGATCGTCGCCGGAAATAACACCAAAACCATCAGGTTTGTCATTAATAATCTTCATTATCTGCGACATATTACCGGAAGCCTCTTTTACTGCAACGATATTATAAATATCATTTGCTAATTTCAAAACTATCTCAGCAGGAATATTCACCCCTGTACGTCCGGGAACATTATACAATATCACCGGCAAATCAGTTGCGCTGGCAACCGTTTTATAATGCTGATATATACCTTTTGGCTGTGGTTTATTATAATAAGGAGTTACAGACAAAATCCCGTCAACATTATCAAGGTCTAGCTTTTTAAACTCTTGAACAACACCATTAGTACAATTTCCTCCCACGCCAACAACAATAGGGATTTTACCCTCTACAATACTTACTACATGATTAACAACAGCATTTTTTTCAGTTAGCGACAAAGTAGCAGCCTCTCCTGTAGTTCCTAATACAACAAGATAATCCACTCCATTTAAAAGTAAATGTTCCACTAATTTTGTTAAAGAACCAAAATCAATAGAACCGTATCTTCTAAAAGGTGTTACTATCGCAACACCTGTACCTATAAATTTATTTTTCATTGGTTTATTTTTTTTCATCGAATTAAACTAATTAAACTATTTTTTTTGATCCATTGAAATGGGTTGTCTTATTTAATCAATTAACAATTACCAATCAATCATCAATCAATCAATCAATCAATCAATCTCAACCTCAGTTTCAAATACCATTATAATCATTCTCGTGTGTGTTAAATTTTTTTTTAACAGGGGTGTTTCATCCGTTTATAATTTGTTTTTACACAACGTAACTTACCGCTATCG